>NZ_CP012342.1:0-255502 GCF_001263755.1 Corynebacterium riegelii | reverse complement strand
GGCAGGACCGGGAATCCATATCCAAAAAAGCACACATTTTGTCGCTTAACCCCTACATGAGGTACTTCCAGGTTGCTCCTTCACACGGCAATGAAGACTTCGAACCCAATACTCACTGGGGCGACATAGTGGAGATTTACAACCTCGATGTTCAACTCCGTGCCCTGTTGTTTGAAGGCATTCACCTCGCAGAAATATCAGCGAGAACGGCTTTCGCATACAGCGAAGCGAATATCCATTCCCCTTACGAAGAGTATTTAGCTACTGATGCTTACAAGCGCCCTCCTAACCCAACCATAAAGGCAACCAACGAGCTGATACTCAGCGAGCTGCACCGCTCACGTGAGCCATATATCGCAAAGTTTCGGAAAGGCTGCACAGACGTAAACCAGTTGTGGACCGACGACGTCCCCGTATGGGCTGCAGTAGAAACCTTGTCTTTAGGGACACTGTCTAAAGCGATCAGCTTCCGCAATGATGGGAATGCTGTTTATCAAGGAACCTGCAAGGCCCTCGGGGTCGGGCAGCCATACTTGTCGCCGCAGTTGCGTTCTTTCACGTTCATAAGAAACAAATGTGCCCACTCCTCCCGTCTTTGGAACTGTTTCGTTGTCGATCCTCCTCGGGTGCCGGAGGGGGTAAAACGGCGCGCAGAAAGGTTGAACGGTTCGTACGCAGGAAACTCAGTGTTTGCTGTGATCGTTGCACTCGATTATTTCCTGTTCACCACCAAGCTGCGTGAAGGCTTCTTGAACGAGTATCTACAGTTAGCCAGTACTTCAGAGTTATTTAGCCAGGGTATTTCTCATCCGCGAGCTTCATAACCCAAAACCAGTAAGCCCCTGCCTACCGCGCGGTGACACGCTCAAGCACCACGGATTCACGGCGCGCGGGCGCTTCGGCACTGATGGTAAAGCCGTCGCGCAAGACTTCCAGGGAACGCTCGAAGCGGTACTCGTCGTCGGTATGCAGACTAAACAGCGGCTGGCCTGCGCGAACCTTGTCGCCCTTGACGGCGTGCAACACAATGCCGGCACCGAACTGCACGGGATCTTGCCTGCGGGCACGCCCCGCCCCGAGGCGCCAGGACGCCACGCCAACGGACAACGCATCAAGCTCAGCGAGGTAACCGTCCGCATCCGCGGTCACGGTGTGCGTGTGCGCGGCAGTGGGCAGCGCGGCATCCGGGTCGCCACTCTGGGCGCGGATCATCTTCCTCCACGTGTCCATGGCGCGGCCGTCTTTCAACGCCGCTGCGGTATCGGCGTCGGGGACGCCGGCGGCCTTCAACATTTCGTCGGCAAGCGAAAGTGTTAGCTCCACAACATCATCGGGGCCGCCGCCTGCTAAGACCTCGACTGCTTCTTCCACCTCAAGCGCGTTGCCCACCTTGCGGCCAAGTGGGGTGGACATGTCAGTGATCAAGGCAACCGTGTTCGTGCCAGCATCAGTTCCCAGGTCAACCATGGTTTGGGCGAGCTCGCGGGCGGTATCAAGGTCTTTCATAAACGCACCAGATCCAACCTTGACGTCTAACACCAGGTTTGCGGTACCCTCGGCAATCTTCTTGCTCATGATGGAGCTTGCGATCAAAGGGATGCAGTCCACGGTGGAAGTAATGTCACGAAGCGCGTAAAGCTTCTTATCAGCCGGGGCAAGACCGCTACCTGCGACACAGATAACGCAGCCGGGGTCTTCGAGGATCTCCATCATGCGCTCGTTGGATATTGCGGCCTGCCAACCGGGGATGGATTCCAGCTTGTCCAGCGTGCCGCCGGTATGCCCCAACCCGCGTCCGGAAAGCTGCGGCACCGCCACGCCGAAGGTGGCCACCAGGGGCGCTAGCGGCAGGGTGATCTTGTCGCCCACGCCGCCGGTGGAGTGCTTGTCCGCGGTAACGCGCGTAAGTGAGGCAAAGCTCATCGTCTCACCCGAGTTGATCATGGCCTGGGTCCACTGTGCGATCTCTTCACGGCTCATCCCGTTGAGAAAGATGGCCATGGCCAGGGCAGACATCTGTTCCTCGGCAACCACGCCGCGAGTGTACGCATCCACCACCCAGTCGACCTGCTCTTTGCTCAAGGGCTGGTTGTCGCGTTTGGTGCGGATGACATCGACGGCGTCAAAGCGCTCGGCCATGGTGAATTCCTTCTGGTTATGATTTCGGTGTCAATCCATCACGGTAGTAGAAAACCAGGTGTTCCCATGGCCACCTCCGCAGTCACTGACGCCCAGCTCATCCAGCAGGCCCGCAACGCGCAGGCCCGTGCGTACGCGCCGTACTCCAAGTTTCCGGTTGGCAGTGTGCTGCTGCTTGATAACGGCCACGTGGTCCCCGGCTGCAACCTTGAAAACGCCTCCTACGGTTTGAGCATGTGCGCCGAGCGCAACGCCGTCGCCGGCGCGATCGTGGGCTCTGGACCGCGTGGGGTTGCAGACGCCGGGTTCACCATCGAAGCCGTGGCCATTGTGGGCAAACCTGGCGAGCCGTGCTTCCCCTGCGGTGCGTGCCGCCAGGTACTTCGAGAGTTCGGCTGCAAGCGCGTAATTGTGGAAGACGAGGAGGGTTTGCGCTCATTTAAATTCAGCGAGGAACTGTTGCCCTACTCGTTTGGCCCGGAATCGCTCTAGACTCCATTTCGCACTCTAGCAGCGCAAACATGTGCGAAGCGCTGCTTAGCCTGCCCTATGGAAAGCTACCCTGACCTGCACAAAGGCAGCCTTTGCTTGCTTGTGCAGGGGTTTTATCCCGTGCATCATGAGCCCCATGACCGTTGTAGTTGAACCCATCATCGGCTCTCACGTCGCGCAGGAGCCGGCCACTCCACCGCAGCACGAGGCTGGCCTTGGTGAGCGCATGAACCGACTGCGCGCAGGTGTCTTAGGCGCCAACGACGGCATCGTGTCCACCGCCGCCGTGGTGGTGGGTGTTGCGGGTGCCACCGACAGCCTCTCCGCTATCGCCACCGCGGGTCTTGCCGCGGTTGTCGGTGGCGCGATCTCGATGGCGCTGGGTGAATACGTCTCCGTGTCCTCCCAACGCGACTCAGAGCGAGTCCAAGGTTTAGCCGATCATCACTTAGTCAACCCGTGGTCCGCAGCAATCGCCTCCTTTCTTGCGTTCCTGTTGGGCGCAGCGCTGCCGTTCGCTGCAGCCGTGCTCACCCCGGTGTCGGCCCGCGTGGTTGCGATCTTTGCTTTGACGCTGGTGTCCTTGTCGCTCACCGGCGCACTGTCCGCCAAGCTCGGTGGCGCGGCTGTTGGGCGCTCCGTTGTGCGTGTGGTACTCGGAGGCACGTTGGCGCTTGGCGCTACCTTCCTTGTCGGCTCCCTGTTCGGCAGCCAGCTGTAGAGGCCTGTGTACTCCCGTTGTAAGCTTTTGGCATTTACCAAGCTTATTTGAACGTGAGGGGTGCGTATGTCTTCGCCGTTTAATCCGAACCAGCAGTCACAGTTTGGGGGTCAGCCGCAGTTCGGACAGGGTCCTGGACCTGCTCAAGGTCCTGGCCAGCCGCAATTCGGTGGCCAGCCACAGTTTGGGGGTCAGCCACAGTTTGGTGGCCAGCCACAGTTCGGGCCCGGCCCAGTCCAGCAGTTTCCCGGTCAACCGTTCGGCCAGCCAGCACCGAAGCGTCGCGGTCCGGGCTGGCCAACTTGGTCTTACTTGGCGTTGACCGTTGCGTCGCTTCTGGGCAGCTTCCTGCCGGTGGCGGCGGTCGCTCTTGCATGGGAAGGTCTCGGCAGCGCAGCGCTGACGTTCAACTGGTGGGGCTCGATGTCCTATGAGGGCACCGGTTTCGGCACGATTGGCCAGGAGTACTTCGAAGAGGGGCTCGGCGGTCCAGATGCTGGCATGCTGATCGGGTCCATCGCCGTGATCTTGTTGTACGTCGGCGCCACGGTTGTTGGCTTTCTTGGCCGTGACAAGATTGCGGCGATTGTCGCAGCTGTCGCGGGTGGCGCACAGTTGCTGACCACCATCGTGACCGCGTTCCAGATTGACGGCATGTACGGTTCCCTGGCCGCCGGCTGGTACCTGTGGTTGCTGTGCTCCCTGATTGGCCTGGGCATTGCCGTTTGGATGTTGGTGAAGGGCACGCGTCCGGCGCCTGCACCACAGTCACCGTTTGGGCAGCCGCAGCCAATGCCACAGCAGGGTCGGGGCTGGTAAAGATGAAGCGCTTTGGGGCTTTACTCTTGACGACGCTCACGTTAACCCTCACCACCGCCTGCACCAACAACGGCGGGGTGGACCTTGAGGCGCCGGTCTACGTCACTGTGGACAGTCTCGACGGCGCGAAGGTGACCATTACCAAGCATCAGCCGCTCGTCGTCCCCGTTGGCGAGAACCTAGATCCGGATGCGTGGACTGAGGGCAGCGTTGAAGACGAGACGATCGCAACCTTTGAATCCGGCCCGAGCTTCCGCGCGGTAGGCGTTGGCACCACCAGCGCCCAGCTGACCAACCCGGATACGGGTGAGGTCTACACCTTCACCCTTGTTGCGAAGTAGTCCGGTGAAGGAGCTAGCGCTTCTTCAGCCCAAAGCGGGGGGTAAATGAGGTGGGGTGCTTGCGCTGCGCGGCGGCGTCTCCAATCACCAAACGCCACTTCGGGTCGGTCACCGGCATGTTTGAGATCGGGAACCAGCCGACCTCAGTGGACTCGTCATCACCCACCACGGGTACTTGGTTCGGATCGTCGGCCTCGCAACGAATCTGCACCGACATGTAGCTGGCCTTATCGCCGTTGTCATGGGTCACGGGACCAACCGCCCCCACGCCCAGCAGTGCAGCGGCGCTCACGCGCACTCCGGTCTCCTCCAGGACTTCGCGAACAGCCGCGTCATGTGGCTCCTCTCCCGGGTCCGCAATGCCGGTAATTGGGGTCCACTTACCGTTGTCGGCACGCTTGACCAACAGCACCTCGGGGACGGCCCAGACGGAATTGTCCGTTGAATCTCGCAGCACCACCGCGGCCACTGAGGGCAGCCACATAAGGTCGGTGCCGATCTTGGCGCGTGTCTGAACAATGAACTCCGGGATTGGCATGGTTGCCAAGTGTAGACTTCCTGTCATCATGAGCACGAACAAACGCATCCCCACCCCGATTTTTGTCATCGGCTACGGAGCAATCGTGCTCACCCTCATCGTTGCCATGGCCATGCTAGTGAGCTACCGCGCGGACGCAGAGGCGGATGCCAGCGCCGCAGACGGCAGCGCCGCAACCGGTACAGCAAGCACCACAACCACAACTGAGCAGGATCCGCGCCAGGCGTGGAACCCGCCGCTTCGAGACGAAGCGAATGTCCTTGCCAGCATCCGCCCCTACCTGATCACGGATGTGGAATCAGCCGTCGGCGAAACCGGGGTCATCGTTCGCGGAAAAGCCACGGAAACCGCGATGGCGTCCACGGCAGAGTTCACCGGGCACCTCTCACGCCTGCTGGAGCAAAACTGCCTGGACACACTTGTGCTGACCACCCCAAACAACATGCGCATAAGTTTTTTGGGATTCTGCTTCTCCACGCTGCCACCGGCAAGCATTGAGAAATACACAACGTTTGCTGCAGACGAAGACGCGGACTCGCTAGCGTTTGTGAACTACAACAGCGCCGCTGGGGTTGAGGTGGCGTTGGGGTGGTTGGACGTGGCGTCGGCAAGCAAGCTGAGCGAACTGGAGCAGACCTGGAAGCGTCTCCCTCTGGAGCCTGGCTTGGACCGACTGCGAACCAGTGCTTACACCGACGAGGAGGTTGCTGCCGGGCAGCGCGTGCGCGGCACATACATGGAGATTCGCCGCGGCGAGCTGTTTACCACGACTGAGTAACCCACGCCGGCTCGGGCACCACCGCGTGGATCACGCCCATGAGCTGCTCAATGTTGGAGTAACTCATGCGCTTCGGGTTGTCCATCCCCTCGAAGCACTCCTCATCGGAGCGGCCCGCCTCGGTGCCGGACACCACGCCGATGATCACGGCGCGGCCGTTGACTTCACTAAACACCGGCCCGCCGGAGTCCCCCGGGGAGACGCACACGCCCGCAATGTCGCCGAAGGTGGGCAGCTGTTCTTCCACCATGGTGTCTACAATCTGCACGCGCTGGGTCTCTAGGAACTCACCGCACGTATAACCCGTGGTCCCGCCTGTCTTGCACACATGGCCGGGGGCGGGAATGTCCTGCGCAATACCGGTTGGGATGGGATCACCCACAACCTCCATGGCGCGCTCCGGGTCAGTGATCTCAATGATGCCAATGTCAACGCGCTCCCCACCCGGGTTAAACAGACCGGAGTAAATGAACCGGCCGGCCTCGCGCTCATAATCGGAGGCAAACGTAGCGTTCGTCGGCCACACCAAATCCCCCTCGTGCCCGCAATGCCCAGCGGTCACGGCGTAGTTGCGGCCGTGGATATCACTGAAGGAAAACGCCACCGTGCACGACTGCGCGGTAAAACTCTCCCCCGGCGCCGGGTAATGGTCCGTGGTCTGAATCTTCGTGCCCGGCGCCCACACCGCGTACTCCGGCACCAACACCTGATTCGCCGGCTGCTGCGGCTCATCTTCCGGAGGCACCTCGCCTGGCGGAGTACGGACCTCTTCGAGCGCCTGGCGCTCTGCGTCCGTAGAGCTTGGCACCTGGGATGTGGTCACCCCCAACCACACCACGCCCGCAACCAGTGCTAATACGGCGACGACGGCAAACAACCACGCCGCGCCCGGCCGGCGGTGTGTTTGTTGGGCAGGCTGAGGCGGGCCCTGCTCAGGAAACGCCCACGCAGGGCCCGCGCCAGTCTGATACTTCCGGGCAGCACCAAACTCGTCGCGCTGACCCGGTTCCTGCGGGTTCGTGCTTACTGCCCCGCCTTGTCCTCGTTCTGCGCCTCTTGTTGCGCCCCTTGTTGTGCTTCAGCCTTCTCCTTCGCGGCCTCTTCCGCCTGAATCTTCAGGTCACGGATGAACTTCTCTGGATCAAACTCCGTGTACTGCTCCGGGCCTGCGAACTGCTCCTGTGCCATGGTTAGACCTCCGTGTTGTCCGTATTGTCCGTGTTGTCAATGGCGTTGGCAATGAACTGCTTGACCGCCTCGGTGTCATTGGGCAGGTCGGTGACGTGGCGCTCAGCGTCCATAATCCCCTTGAAGCGCTCCGGCACCCTCGGGTATTCCTCAATCGCTTCATAAATGGTGCGGCTGAACTTCACCGGCAGTGCGGTCTCCAGCACGATCACCGGGGTATCCAGCTTGTGCTGCTGCGCAGCCGACACACCATCAGCCGTGTGCGGGTCCACCACAATCCAGAAGTCTTCCTTCAGCTGGCGGATGATCTCCAAACGGTCCTCATGGGTAGAGGTGCCGGAGAGGAACCCAAACTCATCACGAATCCGCGCCATGACCTCCTCGCCTGCCGCACCGAAGTCATCAGCATTGAAGCCGCCGTCTTTCACCTTGGTGCCAAACAGCTCGGCGGTAAGCGTGGGGTTGCGCAGTGTGGCATCAAAAATCATGCGCTCAAAGTTCGAGGCCTTGGAGATGTCCATCGACGGCGAGGACGTTGCAAACGTCTCCTCCGCAGAGCGCGGGCGGTACTCGCCGGTGACAAAGAACTCATCCAACACGTCATTTTCGTTGGTGGCCACGATCAGCTTGTCAATCGGCAGCCCCATCTGCTTGGCAATGTGGCCTGCGCACACATCACCAAAATTGCCGGTAGGCACGCTGAACGAGACCTTCTGCTCGTTGCTTTCCGTCACCTTCAGGTAGCTGGAAATGTAGTACACAATCTGCGCGAGCAAACGAGCCCAGTTAATGGAGTTGACCGCACCAATCGAGTACTTGGACTTAAACGCCGCATCCCCGTTGACTTCCTTGACCACATCCTGACAGTCATCAAACACGCCATCGAGCGCGATGTTGAAAATGTTCGGGTCATCCAGACCAAACATTTGCGCCTGTTGGAACGGCGTCATGCGCCCCGCCGGGGTGAGCATGAACACGCGGATGCCGTCACGGCCACGCATGGCGTACTCCGCAGAAGAGCCCGTATCACCGGAGGTGGCGCCCAGGATGTTGATCTCCTCGCCGCGGCGGCCCAACTCAAACTCGAACAGCTCGCCGAGCAGCTGCATCGCCATGTCCTTAAACGCCGCGGTCGGGCCCTCAGACAGGTGGGCGATGTAGAGCTTGTCATCCTCCAGGCACGTCACCGGCACGATCTCCTCGTGGGCAAACTTGCCGCCCTCGGTGGTGTACGCCTTCGCCGTGAGCTGCTCAATCACCTGCGGCGGAATATCGTCCACGTACAGCTTGAGCACCTCGGCAGCGAGCGCTGCATACCCCTTCTGTGCCAGCAGCGTGCGCCACTGATCAAGCATGTCGCCGCTGATCTGCGGGTAAACAGCGGGCATGTACAACCCGCCGTCTGGGCTTAGGCCCTGCAGCAGGATGTCAGTAAACGAATGGGCAGTCGAGTGCGGGTCGCGCGTTGAGATGTAATCCACAACGCAACAGTCTACGTGGTGCTAGTGGCGCGGTGGCTCTTGACGGCCGGTGAGGATGTCCACCACGGAGCGAATCGCGGCGTCTCCAAGCGGCGGCAACGGACGATGCGCCGCAACTTCCGCCTCCGGCTCCTCCTTCGGCGCCGTGATCGCAGGCTCTACCTGCAGCGTGAGCGTCTCGCCCTCAAGCGCAAGCTTTGCATCGGGGGCCACGCCAGCAACGCGGGCGGCCTCTACCAACGCCACCAGGTCCGTGTAGGTGGCGTCAGCCAGATCAATCGTCATATTCACAGCCATGGCACAAGGCTACTCGTGCTCCAGTGAGGGCGCCTCGCCCCAGAACACCTCCTCCACCACGCGGTGCGCGCGGCGGGTAATGCGCAGGTAGTCCTCCAAAAACTGCTGCTGATCATCCGGGTCATAACCAGCCGATCCGGCAACCTGCGCCAGGTGTGGGCCCGGCGCGGGCAGCTGGTCCGTGCGCTTTCCGGACACCAAGACCAGCGCGTTTCGGGCGCGCGTGGCGGTCAGCCATGCGGTGCGCAGCGTCCGGGCTTGGGCGGCGGGGAGCACGTCCGGGTCGTCCAGCTCCGCCAGGTAGTCCAGCGCCTCAAGCGTGGAGGTGGTGTGCAGCTGCGGGTGCTTGTGTGCGTGCATCATGGTCAGAAGCTGCACGGTCCACTCCACGTCCGCCAGCGCCCCGCGTCCAAGTTTGGTGTGTACGGAACGGTCGGCGTTGCGAGGCAGCCGTTCATCATCCACACGCGCCTTGATACGCCGGATTTCGCGCACGGCAGATGGCGGGGTGCCGCCATCCGGGTACCTAAACGCATCCGCCATGTGCAGGAAGCGCTCGCCGACCTCCTCATCACCGGCGATCACGGTGGCGCGCAGCAGCGCCTGGTACTCCCAGACCTCGCCCCATTCGGTGTAGTAGCGCTCATAGGAAGCAATCGTGCGCACGACAGGTCCCGAGCGCCCCTCAGGCCGCAACCCCAGGTCCACCTCAAGCGGCGGATCGCCCGAGGGCTTGGACAGGCGCGCACGCATCTGCTCAATCATGCGGCTCGCCCACGCCAACGCCTCTTCCTCATTCGCGCCTTCAACAGGTTCGGCCACCGCCATCACGTCCGCATCCGAGCCGTAGCCCAGCTCCCCACCGCCAAGCCGGCCCATGCCGATAATGGCAATGCGCGCAGGCTCCGCACTCACGCCGCGCTCCGCAAGATCAGTACGGATCTCCGCCAACAGGGCGGCTTGCAGCACGGCGTCCCAAATAATGGTCAGCTCCAGGCACACCTGGCGCACTTCCATCAGCCCCAACAGGTCGGCCGAGGCGATACGCGCAAGCTCCGCGCGCCGCAACGAACGCGCCACACTCACCGCCTTGTCCGCATCATCCTGGTAGCGCTTTGAGGCCGCAATGATCGCCTTCTTCACCTGATCCGGTGCGGGTTCGATGAGGCGGGGGCCCGCGGAGCCGTCTCCAAGCAACTTGACCACTTCAGGCGCCGCAATGATCAGATCGGAGGTGTACGGCGAATTGCCCAGGATCTTCATCAGACGCATGGACACCACGCCCTCATCACGCAGCATCCGCAAGAACCACGGCTTATCCTCCGCCGCCTCAGACAGCTTGCGATAGTTCAACAGGCCCGCGCCGGGATCCGCGGTGCTGGCCAGCCACGTCATCAACGTTGGCAGCAAAATCGCCTGCAGCTTCGCCTTGCGCGACGTGCCCTTGACCAACGCCGCCAGGTGGTCGTAAGCGCGCGCCGGGTGGCGGTACCCAAGGGCCGCAAGACGCGCCTTCACATCGTCCGCCGACAGCGCCGCCTCGCCCACCGTCAGATCCACCACAGCACCCAGCAGCGGCCGGTAGAACAGCCGCTCATGCAGGGTGGACACGGTGTCGCGGACACGCTTCAGCTCAGCTTCCATCTCACCTATGGCACTTTTGCTTGTCGACGCCACAAACCCCGCCGACCTTGCCAACCACCGCATCCGGCGCTCATCATCAGCCTCCGGCAACTGGTGTGTGCGCTTAAACCGCTGCAACTGCAGCCGGTGCTCCAGCAGGCGCAAAAACTCATACGCACCAATCAGCGCCTTGGCGTCCTCGCGGCCCACGTAGCCGCCTTGAGAAAGTGCTTCGAGTGCGTCGATGGTGTTGCGGGTGCGCAACGTGGCGTCGATACGCCCGTGCACCAACTGCAACAACTGGACCGCAAACTCCACATCGCGCAGCCCCCCGTAGCCCAGCTTCAGCTCGCGCGAACGCACGCCCTCCGGCACGTTGTCTAGCACGCGGCGGCGCATGGCCTGGACGTCCTCAACAAAACTGTCGCGCTGGGACGCCTCCCACACCATCGGCCCCACCGCGTCCACATACTGCTGGCCAAGCTCCATATCCCCCGCCATCGGACGCGCTTTGAGCAGCGCCTGGAACTCCCACGTCTGCGCCCACCGTTTGTAATAGGTCACGTGCGAATCCAGCGTGCGCACCAACGCGCCCGCCTTTCCTTCAGGACGCAACCCCGCATCCACCTCAAAAAACGCCGCCGAACCAATCTTGATGAACTCGGATGCCACCCGCGTGATCTTCGTTGTCACCTCATCGGCCACAAAGATCACGTCCACGTCAGAGATGTAATTGAGCTCCCGCGCGCCACACTTACCCATGGCGATCACCGCCAGCGTCGCATCCGGCTCCTCCTCGCCATACACCCGCTGCGTGGCAAGTTGTAGCGCAGCCTTCAGCGCAGCGTCCGCGATGTTGGTCAACGCCTCCGTCACCGCGCGATAGCCCAACGGCTCACCCTCGCCGAAGCCCTTCACCGCGGAAAACGTACCCGCCAAATCCCTAGCGGCCACCCGCATCACCAACGTCCGATGCGCGTTCTTCAACGCTTTTTCATCCGTGGCGGCCTTCGCCATAAACTCGTCCGCTTCCTGCGCACTTGGCAGCGGCAGCGTCAGCGTCTCCAAAAGCTCAGGATGTGCAATCAAGTGATCCGCCAAGGCGGTGGACCCGCCCATGAGGGCGAAGAAAGGGGTGCGTTGGGCGTCGTCAAGCAAAAGGCTCCTGCCGTTGGCGAAGCGATGCGCATTGTTCAAGGCAAGGTCAGGATCGGCGGCGCCTGCGAGCGTCCACAAGGAGGCCTCATCTTTTAGGCCAAGGGCTTCGAGGTCCTCGGCGGCGCGGCGGCTAGTCAGACCAAGTTTCGCGGGGCTGATCATAGATCCAACCCAGTCTCAATCTCCCACGGCGTGACCTGCGACTGATACTCATGCCACTCATCCCACTTCGTGCGCAAGAAGAACTCAAACACCTGCTCACCCAACACCTCAGCCATAAATTCCGAACGCTCAAGGTGACGAAGCGCCTGGTCAAGCGAGCCCGGCAAATCCCGATACCCCATCGCGCGACGTTCACGACGCGTCAACGCAAACACATCATCACGCGCCGGCTCATCAAGCTCATACTCGCCCTCAATACCCTTCAAGCCCGCGGCCAACACCGCCGCAAACGCTAGGTAAGGGTTGCAGGCCGAGTCCAGCGAACGGACCTCAATACGCCGCGAATCCGCCTTATGCAGCCGATACGTAGGCACACGCACCATCGCCGAACGATTCGAAATACCCCACGTAGCCGCCGTCGGCGCCTCAGACCCAAACTGCAAACGCTTATAGGAATTCACCCACTGATTCGTCACCGCCGAAATCTCCGGCGCATGCTCAATAATGCCTGCGATGAACTGACGCCCCACCCGCGACAAACTGATCTCATCATCCGGATCATGAAACGCATTCGTCTCACCCTCAAACAACGAAAAATGCGTATGCATCGCCGACCCATCCAAATGCGGAAACGGCTTCGGCATAAACGTCGCATGCACACCCGTCGCCTCCGCGACCGTCTTCACGATGTACCGAAACGTGACCACATTATCCGCCATAGTCAACGCATCCGTATGCCGCAGATCAATCTCCTGCTGCCCCGGGCTCGCCTCATGGTGAGAAAACTCCGTGGTGATGCCCATGTACTCCAACGCCGCAATGGCTTGGCGACGCAACTTCGGCGCCTCATTTCGCTTCGCCTGATCGAAATACCCACCCTTATCCGCCGGCGTAATCTTGTCCTCACCCGGCTTGACCACATAAAACTCAATCTCAGGGCTGGCGAAAAACTCAAACCCCATCTCACGCGCCGCATTCATCTGACGCCTCAGCACTTGACGAGGATCCGCAAACAACGGATCCCCATCCGGCATCGTGATATCGCAGAACATACGCGCCGTCTGCAAACCCGCGTCCTCATCAAACGGCAAAATCTGGAACGTCGACGGATCCGGCCTCAACAACGTATCCGACTCCGACACACGACTAAACCCCTCAATCGAACTCCCATCAAAGCCCACCCCCTCCTCAAACGCCGACTCCAACTCCGCCGGCGACATCATCACCGTCTTCAAACTCCCCGAAATATCCGTAAACCACAGACGAATGAAAGCGATGTCCTGCTGCTCCACCAAGCGCAGCACGTTGTCCGTTTGAGAGCTCATGGTGGGAAGTTTAGCTTTTGTTGGGGGTGGGGTTGAGTGGGTTTGTGTGGGTTTGGAGTGTGCGGTTGGTGGGTTGGGCCCGACACCGTCCCCGGCCGACCCGGACGCCGTTCCCAGCGCCGTTTTTGGCGCCGCCACACCTAAACCCCGTTTAGTGGACCCCGTTTCCGCTGCGATTCTACAGTCTAAACGGGGTCCTCCGAACGGGTTTTGGCCACTCGACCTCTACGGCAATGCCAGAGCTAACACATCGAAGTCAGGAAATGAACCACCCTGCCCAAATCCCTCGCTGAAACCACCCCTGTTGTGGCTCCCGACGCCGCCACACCTAAACCCCGTTTAGTGGACCCCGTTTCCGCTGCGATTCTACGGTCTAAACGGGGTCCTCCGAACGGGTTCTGGCGCATAGAAAGACGCATCCGGATGCTCGGATCGACACAGCAAGACGGAAAACAGTATTTCCATGCGAATGCGGTGGTGCGACCGCGCCTGCATGCGTTAAACTCCCCTCAACGCAGCAACATTTTCGGGGGGAAATTGTGGACATTTACGCACTCATTGATCGTCTGATCCGTCCTGGCCGGGCGGACCAGCAGGTGTGTGAGAAGTTGTCGGCAACCAAGTTCATCGCAACGTCGGATTGGCAGGCACTAAAACGCCACGAGCAGGAGTTTCTTCGCTGCTATGCCGTGGGGGCGGCCACGCGAAGCGCAGTCTTGATCGGTCGTTCAGCTGCGGCTATTCACAGCATTTGGACGCTTCCCGACAACGATGCTCCTGTCCATCTTGCACATCCGAAACCCAGGGGTCCAAAATTCTGGCCCCAAGGTGTGACTTACTCCAGTATGCACATCCCGGACATGGACACCATCGCATTCACCCCCACAGGAACCACGGACAAACTCCGCGTCACCAACCCCGTTCGAACCGCAGTAGATATTGCACGCATCCACGGGGTACGCCACGGGGTCATAGCTATAGACTCGTTGTTCCACAAAGCACAGAAGCCGTGGGAGCGACAGAAGATACGTGAAGATCTCGAAGCCACGATTCGGCGGATGACCGGGAAGAAGGGCATTGACAAGGCAAGGCAGGCGTTGGAGTGGAGTTCGACCTGTTCGGAGTCGCCGTACGAATCGCTCTTCCGCGTCGTGCTGCGAGAACACGGCATTGTTGCCCAGGAGCAGATGTGGATTGGCAAACACGTCCGGCCAGACTTTGTATGGGGCCAAGCTGTGGCCGAAATTGATGGCGCGGTCAAACTCGACGAAGACCCCAAACGAGCGGCCCTCGAACAACTGCAGCGTGAAAACTGGATCCGTTCCCAGCTCTATGAAGTGCTTCGCATCACAGTGCCCGAACTCCTCCGCAATGAAGCAGAGTGTGTCCGCCGCTTCCTTGAAATCAAAGCGCGATCCGAGCTACTCGGCGAACCGCTAACCAAAGCAACACGCGAACGCCCACACATCGGCGAGCACTGGCGCTACCCGGCCACCGGATAACCGGAACGCCAACCGCCACCCGCACCGCCACACCACACCCCGGGCGACTCACACCGCCCGCGACTATCGTTGTAGCTAATACCCAATCAAAGGAGGCCACCCCATGGGCGAGAAGAAGAACAAGCAGGCAGAGCGCCACCTGGAGGTGGAGATCAAGCTTGCCGTGGATGATTCGACGGCGGTGCCGGATTTAACGCAGCTGCCGGGGGTGAGCGCGATGAAGGACACCACGGAGCACAACTTGTCCGCGGTGTATTACGACACGCCTGATCTGAGGCTTACGCGGCAGAAGGTTACGCTCCGGCGTCGTAAAGGAGGCGCCGATGACGGCTGGCACTTGAAGTTGCCGGCGGACGGTGATGGTCGTCAAGAATTGCGCGCACCGTTGGATGATCCGGCCACGATCCCAAGTGAGCTGCTGGATCAGGTGCGTGCGATTGTGCGCAATGTGCCGCTAGAGCCGGTGGCGCAGGTGGATAACCGCAGGGTGGAGTCCAAGTTGGCCAACGAGGAAGACCAGGTCATCGCAGAGTTTTGCGACGATCACGTCACCGCCTGGTCACTGCTTCCCGGTGGTGAGCGTACGTCGTGGCGCGAGTGGGAGCTTGAGCTGGCGGAGTCGATTGCGGGTACTGAGGAGGGCCACGCGATGATCCGTCAGGCTACGTCTTTCCTTATTAATAGTGGTGCGAGGAAGTCGTCGTCGCCGTCGAAACTGGCCACGGCGCTGGGTGAATCGGTGCGCGCCGCTCCCCTGCCGCCGCATTTGCAGGAGCCGGAGTTGGAGGAGGGCTCGCCGGCTGCGGCTGTGATCGCGGCGGTGCGCGCGCAGCGGGATGAGATTGTGGCGTGGGACCCGAAGGTGCGCGCCGATGAGTTTGATTCGGTGCACCAGCTGCGCGTGGCTACGCGTGAGATGCGCTCGCTGCTGGAGACGTTCGAGGGCATTCTCGAGGGCGAGCAGCTGGCAGATCTTGAGGCGGAGCTGAAGGAAACCGCCGCGGTCTTGGGCGTTGCGCGCGACGCTGAGGTGGTTGAGGAGCGTTTCATCGAGCTGTTGGAGACCGATGAGAGCGGGATGATCGATGAGGCCACCCGCAGCCACATCGCGGGCGACATGCGCGCGGACTACACCGCCGCGCACGCAGAGATCGTCGCGATGCTGGACGGTGAGCGTTTCCTGAACATGCTGGACGCCATCGATGAGCTGCTCGCCGCCCCGCCGGTGCACACCCGCGCCGAAGAAGAAGACGAGGAAGCCAACGAGGGTGAGACGGACACAAAGATCCTCATGGAGCATCTTGAGAAGGCGTTTAAGAAGGTGCACAAGCGCGACGCGAAGGTGGCGGAGCATTACCACGACACGGATTTGCCGCTGCACAAGCGCGAGGACTACGTGCATGACGTGCGCAAGGCCGTGAAGAAGTTGCGTTACGCCACGGCGGCCGCGGAGGCTGCGGGCATTAAGACGGGGCGCTTGGCCAAGGCGGCGAAGGCGCTGCAGACCGTGTTGGGTGATTTCCAGGACGCGGTGACCTCGCGCGATCGCATCCTGCGCCTAGCCGATGAGGCCCGCGAGCGCGACGAGGACACCTTCGCTTACGGTTTGCTCTACCAGCGGGAGCTCATGCTTGGCGACGCCGCGTTGTCCTCCTACGACGCCTCCATCCGAGAACTGAAGAAGGCCTTCAAGAAGATCTCGAAGTAGCCGCACCCAAACCCTGCGGGATTACTTCTCCCAGGAGGCGGGTTCGCCCCAGTTGTCGTCGGCTTGGTCGGCGGCGTCGGCAAGCCGGGTGCGCTCTTTCGCAATGGCGATGGCGTGCTCGGCGGCCTCGCGGGTGTCGTACGGGCCCATGCGGTTGTCCCAGGACGCAACCTTGCCTTGGGTGACTTCGCCGGTTTCGGGGTTGTAGTAGAACTTGTCGTCGCTCATGGCCGAAAGTGTACCTGCGTGAGTTGGTACTGTAGGCCGCATGGCAAAGCTGACAGAGGCGGCAAAGGCGACAAAGGCGGCAGAGAAAGTTCGCGCACTACACACGCAGCGCACGGGAGCCCAGCCTGCGCATGTGGCTACGGCACCGGCAACCTGGGTGTTGATCGGTGAGAACGTGGATCACTTCGGGGGCGTGACCGTTGTTGGTTTGGGGGATCTGCGGGCGGCGGCTGCGGTCAGCCCGCGTGAGGACGACCTGATTACGCTGCACGCCGAAAGCCCCCACTCGCCTGTGGCGACGGGTGAGGCGACGCTTGCGCAGCTTGCAGAAGACGCGATTGAAGATCCGCTGATGCGGCGTGTGGTTGGTTTGGTGCAGACGATGATTACCCGCCAAGTGCTGTCGCGCGACACGGCCGGGTTGGACATCACGGTGGTCTCCGAGATCCCGGTTGGTGCTGGTCTTGGCGCGTTGTATGCGGGGGACGCGGCGATTGCGCTGGCGCTTGCCGGCGGCAACGCGGAGGTCAACGATCCGCCGATGCGCACGCGCCTGGCGGAGGTCTGTTCCCACGCGGTTGGTACGTATTCCTCGCTTGCGGTGTTGCGCGCGCGTCACACGGTGGCGCTTCGCGGCACGCCGGAGCAGGTCACGGTGGTGGATTACGCCGACGGTTCGGTCGCACCCGCCCCGCACCCGGGCAAGTTGGGGGTACGCATCTTTTCTATCGCGAAAGCGTGGGGCCAGCCGTACGGCGAGCAGAAGGAACGCATTGCCACGTGGCGTGGGTTTATTGATGATGCGGTGGGTAACTTTGGCGTGGCGTCGTTACGCGAACTGCCCGACAACGTAGACCGGGTGGTTGAGTGGGTGGAGGCGCGGCGCGACGCGGGCGATGAGACGGCGCCGGAGCCGCAAACCGCGCGGCGCTGGGTGCAGTTTTGTGAGACGGAGACGCTGCGCAGCCTGGCGGCGGCCAAGGCGCTGCGCTCGCGGCGTGGCAATGAGTTGTTTACCCTGCTGAACTCGCCCACTGAGGCACACGACTTGGAAACACCGGACGCACTGGTAAAGCTTGCGCTGCAGCGCGGGGCGACTGCGGCACGTCCAGCGGCGGCGGGTACCTCGCAGGCCGTCATCGCGTTCGTGCCGGTGCAGGAAGCTGACGAGTTTGCCAAGGTCTTTGCCAAGGACTTCCACGTGTTGGAGATCCGCCCCGGCGAGGCAGCGCGGCTGGAAGACCAGGTGGATAACGCCTAGTCAGCAGGCCAAGCGAATTCCACCTCGCGTGCTTGAGGGTCCGCGCGGATCAGGGAAAACACGCTTTGGGTGCCTTCGGCCGGCCCGCCTATGGAAGGCGCAAGCAACGGCGGCTGCGTCACAAAAATACGTGCACGCTGCGGCCGGTGTTGCAGCACCACGCCCTCAAAATTGTGCCCCACCCAGGGTTTGAGCACGGTCGCCTCCGTCAGGTTCAGCGCCGCCTTATCCACGGTGTTGGCCAGTTGGGAGGTCCGCGACATGGTTTGCAGGACCACCTCGGCGTCATCGGTAACCCAGCTCGGGATCTCGTAGCCGCCGCAGATGGCCAGGCACACTTCGGTTGCGTAGCGGTCTATCAGCCTGCGCAAGGGTGCGGTGACATGCGAGTAATACCCGCCAATGCCCGCATGTACCTCGGGCTCACCTTGGGACAAGTCCACGTAGCCCGAGGAACGCAGCAGCTTCTGCGCCTCGCGCATCACGGCCGCACCGCGCGGGGTGTCTGCATCAACGCTGGCCAAAAACGCGCCGATCTCCCCCTCCACCTGAAAGCCAAGGTTGTGCGCCTCCGAACGAAACTCCGCTTCTGCTTCCTTGGACGCGGGCTTGAGTGTACGCAGGAACCCCACGCCTGCGTCCACCATCATGCGCCCAGCCACCATGCCGGTGAGCAGGGAGATTTCAGAGTTGTAGTCCATCGCGGCGTACCTGGGTTCAATGACCAGCTCAAAAGTGCCGTCCGGGTTTTCCACCACGCGCACCGCCGGCAGTCGAAGGTTGACCGCTTGACGCCTAAAAGAAGACTGCTGCCTCAACCTGCCCACCTCGGGCAGGAGACGTATCTGCGCCATCACGTCTCCCCCATCAAACGCGCGCTGCACCTGCGCGTAATCCAACCTGGCCACGGAGTGAATCAGTGCGCGCTCAACGTGGGCACGTTCGACTTCGCCGACGGCGTCAAGATCAAACGTCCATAAGACAGCCGGGCGATCAACATTGGGAAGCAGGGATGCGCTGCCTTCTGAAAGCGGCGCTGGGTGCAGGCGGGCCGGCTCATCCGGCAGGTAAATCGTCTGGCCGCGCCTCAGCGACTCCTGCTTGACCAGCGAAGACGGCTCCACAAACGCCGCCACATCCGCAATGGCGTAGTACACGCGGTAGCCATCCCCGCGCGCTTCAATGCACAGCGCCTGGTCCAAATCTTTGGAGCCGGGTGGGTCGATGGTGACTAGGGGGATGCCGCGGGCGTCGATACGCTTGTGCTCAGGCGAAAACTTCAGGCGCTGCGCCTCTGCCGTAACCTCCTGCGGGAAATCCGTGGGCACATCGAACTCTTGCGCAAGTGCACGGAAATTCAGCGGCGCGGCATAGAGCTTCATGCTTTGCCAGCATGCCAGACAAAAGGCGAATGAGTCAGCCTATGAGCCGGATTCTGTACCCTTTCGGGCGGCGATCATCCATCTGGACCACCCATTGCTGGGCGGCCTCAAGCAGCTACCTTCGGACTGGGCGGGCAGCCTCATCACGTCCGACAACCTCCGCCTTAAAGGCGGGGGCTCTTGCCTTGCTCCCGGTGGGGTTTACCTGGCCGCCTGTGTCACCACAAACGCCGGTGCGCTCTTACCGCACCCTTTCACCCTTACCCCTGCCTTACGGCAGTGGCGGTTTGCTCTCTGTTGCACTTTCCCGCGGATCGCTCCGGGTTGCCGTTAGCAACCACCGTGCCCTGTGGAGTCCGGACTTTCCTCGACCTGCGCCTACCCCAAGTTTGGGGCGGTTCACAACGCCGCGATCACCCAGCCAACTCATTCGCGGTAGCTCATTCTAGTGCGCGGGCTGCGCGTGCGCCCAATCGGTGTTTGCAGCTACCTACATGCAGCTACTCAACGATTTTTCGCTTGGTAGCCGGGTGTAGGTAGCTACAAACTTGCCGTGGGAGACGGTTAGCGGTGGTGGGCGACGTCGTTGAAGGTGCGCACCACGCCGAAGTCGCCGTAGAACTCCACCACGGAAATGCTGGCCAGGTCCAGGAACATATGGCGAAACGTCTCCGCACTCGCCCCGAGCGCCTGGCGGATCACGGACTTAATCGGCGTCATGTGCGTGACCACCAGCACCGTCTTACCCTCGTGCGCCTCCTGCACTTTCAGCCGTGCGCGGGTGACGCGTCGGTGCAGCGCGGTCGTGGATTCACCCTCCGGGGGGCTCGTGCTAAACGACGCCTCCCACTGCCCAAACTCTTCCCCATACCGCTCCATAGCTTCCGCGCGGGTCAGGCCTTCGAAGGCGCCGAAGTTGAGTTCGCGGAAGCCGTCCATAATCTCCACGTCCAGGCCGAGCGCGTCCGCGCAGTACTCAGCAGTCTGGCGGGCGCGGGTCTGCGGGGAGGAAACGATCACGTCGATCTTGCCCATCGCCGCGATCGTGTCGGCGGCGCGTTTCGCCTGTTCACGGCCGATGTCTGTCAGCTCCGGGTCGGAAGAGCCCGAGTATCGACGCTGCGCCGAATGCTCCGTCTGCCCATGCCTTAACAGGACGAAGCGGGTGCGCGGGGCGTCCGTGCCCGACCAGTGCGCGGGGCTTGCGACAACGTGGTTCCGCGAGTCTTTCGCGGAACCGGAAGCGGCAGAACCGGAACCGGAACCGGAATCCTTGGCGGCGGGTTTCGCGGCGGGCACGCCGCTGTCGAGGATGCGCGGCGTGCCGTCTTTCGCGGCGGCGTCCATGGCAACGTTGGAAAGCTCGTCGGCCTTCTTGTTCTTGGCGCGCGGCACCCAGGTGTAGGTGACCTTGTCAAAGGATGTGGCTACGTCGCGGGCGTCGCGGGCCAGTTTCTGCATGTCGGGATGCTTGATTTTCCAGCGGCCCGTCATTTGTTCGACGACAAGTTTGGAGTCCATGGACACGTCCACGCGCGTGGCACCCAGGTCGCGGGCGGCTTCAAGGCCGCGCAGCAGGCCGTAGTATTCGGCGACGTTGTTGGTGGACTTGGCGCCCACAACGTAGGCGATCTCCGCCAAAGTGTCGCCGTCCTCGTTATAGAGGACGGATCCGGAGCCGGCGATGCCGGGGTTGCCGCGGGAGCCGCCGTCGCAAAACAGCGAAACACGCATGGCTAGAGCTCCGTCACGCGCACCAGGAGGGTGCCACAGTTGGGGCAGGTCGGCAGCTCATCATCAGCAACGGCCATGACCTCGGCGCGTTCGGTGGGCGGCAGCTGCAGGAAGCAGCCGCCGCAGGTACGGCTGTTAAAGGACGCCGCACCGACGTTGTCATACACAGCCAGAATGTCTGCCGGCAGCTGAGCACGCAGCGCGCCGGTGTCTACCGGCGTTTCCTCCGGCAGGGCGTCTACGGCGCGTTGGGCTTGTTCGAGTTTGCGCGTGGCCTCATCAAGCTGCGCACCGTGGACCTCACGGTTGTTGCGAAGCGCCGCGATCTCGTTGTGCGCCTCCTTGAGCTCATAACGCAGATCCGTCAGGCGCGCCTCCGTAGTGGACAGGTCATGCTGCAGATCACGACGCACCTCAATGTCCGTTGCCGCACCAAGCTGGGCAATGTTGTCGTTCTTGCGGCGCTCAAGCTTGCGCTGATCCTCCTGAATACGGCGGATCTCCAGCTCCATGTCATCTACCGCCATCTGCGCGGCAGAAGACGCCGCGGCAATGCGCTCGCGGTCCTTCCCGGCGCGCTCTAGCTCCGCAACCTCCGGTCGGGTGACCGGGCGTGTGGCGGCCGCTTCAGCAATGGCCAGCTTGAGCAGCACGGGTTGTAGTTCCTGCGACAGGTGCATGGGTGTTAGTCCTCCACGTTTGGGTTGTCGGCGGGGTGTGCGGAAACGGTCCACGGGTCGGTGCGTACCGGCAGGATGACGGTTTCCACGTCTAGCTCTGCCACGATACCCGCGGCCTGCTCGGTCCACGGAAACTCGCTGGCCCAGTGGGCGGTGTCAATGACTGCGGGGCCGCCGGCGCGCAGGTGTTCGTCGACTGGGTGGTGGCGCAGGTCTGAGGTGACGTAGACGTCGGCGCCGAGGCGTGTGACGTCGTCAAGAAAACTGTCCCCTGAGCCCGAGGAGACCGCAACGCGCTTGACCATCTGGTCTGGGTCGCCGGCGGCGCGCACGCCCCAGACGGTGGTGGGGAGCGCGTCGGCGACTTGCTGGGTGAACTCTCGTAGCGTCATGGCCTTCGGCAGCTCGCCGATGCGCCCGAGCCCCGTAGCCTGGGAGAGGTCGGTGGTGTCGGCCATTTGGACCACGTCGAAGGCGGGTTCCTCGTACGGGTGGACCTCACGCAACGTGTCTACAAGCGTGCGGCGCAGGCGGGTCGGGGCGACGAATTCCACGCGGGTCTCGGTGCTGCGGTGCAGCTCGCCGGGGGTGCCGGTAGTGGGTGACGCGGCGTCGATAGGCAAAAACTGCCCCTGGCCCTCGAAGGAAAACGCACACTTACGGTAGTTCCCAATCTCGCCGGCGCCGGCGTCAAACAGCGGGCCCATCACCGCGTCTACATCAGCCGACGGAATGTGGATGCCCCAGTGGTCAATGCCGTCTAGCAGCACGGGGCGAATCGGGCGGCCGGGTTCAATACCAACCAGCTCAGCCAGCTTGTCGGAGACCCCCGGGCGCGCGGAATCCGCGTTCGTGTGCGCCGCAAACAGCGCCACCCCGCCTTGAAGCAGCGTGTGGATCACCTTGCCCTTCGGCGTGTTCGCCGCCACCGAATGCACGCCGCGCAGCAGCAGCGGATGGTGCACAACCAGCAGTTGCACTTGCTTCTCGACGGCCCGTTGCGCCACCTCCAACGTACAATCCAGCGCAAACGCCACCTTGGTCACAGGGGCTTCGGGGTCGCCGCAAATCAGGCCAACCTTGTCCCAGCTTTCTGCAAGCTGCGGCGGGTAGGCGGTTTCAAGGGCGCGTACGCAATCAGCAACGGTGACAGTCATGGCACCCAGCCTACAAATCCGGCATGGTGGTTTGGTGTGGCGAGCATTCTTGTAGACGTAGACGGCACCCTCATCGACTCTTACCCCGGCATCCGCGCGGGATTTATCAGGGGCATGGAGGCCCTCGGGTTGGAGGTGCCGGGTGAGGATTTCTTGCGCAAGATTCCGGGTCCGCCGATGCGTGATTCCTTTGCGGCCGCGGGTCTGAGCGCGGCAGAGGTTGAGCGTGCCATGCAGGCATATTCGGACTACATGTCTTCTGTTGGCTGGCGTGAGTTCACGGTGTTTCCCGGCGTGGGCGAGCTGCTCAAGGGGTGGAAGGCGCTGGGGCTGCACATCTGTACGGCGACGAGCAAGAGCGAGCGCTTTGCCCGCCTTGCGCTGGAGGATGCCGGACTGATGCAGCACGTGGATTTCCTCGGCGCCGCTAATCATGAGGTGGGCCGGGCTACGAAGATCGAGGTGATTGAGTACGTCCTTGCGCATGCTTCGCCTGTCCACCCGCTGATGGTGGGCGACCGCATGCATGATTTCGATGGCGCGGCGCACTTCGGTTTGTCATCAGTTGCGGTGACGTGGGGCTACGGTGATGAAGGTGAGTGGGCGCGTGCCACGCATGTGGCGCGCACGCCCGAAGAATTGGACGCGATTGTGAGGACACATGCTGCACATTGATTTTGTCTGCACGGGCAACATTTGCCGCTCCCCCATGGCGGAGGTGATTGTGCGCGACAAGCTGGCCAAGGCCGGTTTCGGCGAGGACGCTGTCCAAGTGACGTCCAGCGGCATTGGCAACTGGCACGTTGGCCACCAGGCGGATCACCGCGCGCTTGCAGAGCTTGCCGCCCACGGATACAACGGTGAAGCCCACCGCGCCCAACAGTTCGGCGCCGAGCAGTTCGACGCTGACCTGATCGTTGCACTGGACCACAACCATGTCTCTGAGCTGGTGGCGCGCGGCGTCCCGGAGGACAAGGTGCGCCTGCTGCGCTCCTTTGACCCTGCTGCTAAGGCCGATGACCTAGGCGTGGCGGATCCGTACTACGGCGGCCCGGAGGGATTTGCGGTAACTCGCGAGCAGATTGAGGCCGCGGCGGACGGCATTATTGCTTGGGTGCGCGCCGCACTAAGGTAGTCACTGTGAAACAAACCGGTAAACCGTGGTGGAAGACGTTTTTAACGCCTGGCTGGGTACTGTCCGCCGTGCTGATCATCCTGTTTTCATACTTCGCGTTTACCACGCTCGCGCCCTGGCAGCTGGGCAAAAATGAGCGGCTTGAGCAGCGCAATGAGCACATTGTGGAGGCCTTTGACCAGGACCCGGTGCCGCTTGATACCCGCGTCAACCCGGACGGTTCGCTTCCCGATGGCGCCGATTGGTCCCGCGTTGTTGCCACGGGCCATTACGCCCAGGGTGCTGAGGTGTTGCTGCGTCTGCGCTCTGTTGATCGCGTCGCCGCATTCCAGGTGCTCACGCCATTTGAACTCAACGACGGCCGCACGGTTCTAGTCAACCGCGGCTGGGTGCCCGCCAAGGAAGCCTCACACGTGCCACCCATCGAGCCCGCCCCGACCGGCGAGGTGACGATCACGGGCATGCTGCTTGCAGACGAAGGCGTGCACCCCACCGAACCCAACATCATCGAAGGCCACCAGATGGTCTATTCGGTAAGCCCCGGCCAGATCGGCGAACTCACCGGCACGGACCCGATCAGCCCATACATCCAGCTGCTCGGCGGCTCCCCTGGCGTGATCAACCCGATCCCGCTGCCCCAGCTTGAAACCGGCAACCACCTGTCCTACGGCTTGCAGTGGATTGCGTTCGGCCTGCTCGCCCCGGCCGGCCTGATCTACTTCATTGTCAGCGAGACGCGTGAGCGCCGCCGCTTCCGCGAGGAGCAGGAGGAGCTTTTGCTTAGCGACGCCACAACGCCCTCCCCAACCCCCGCCCCCACAGCTGCTTCTGCGCCAGCTCCTGCGCCGGCGCGGAGTCGCTATGGCGGTGGGCGTCGCAACCCTTGGGCAACTGACCGAGACGAGGAGCGCTAGCGGGCCTAGGATGAGGGGCGTGACTGATCTTCTTCGTAATGCTTTGGCCCTGTATGCCCAGGCAGGCGTGACGCTTGCGCCTGGTGTTGAACCGGATGACGTGGAAGATGCCGTGTTGGATGAGCCCGCTAGCTTCCGCAGCTTCCCGCTGACCACGCTTGCTGGCCTGACGTGCCCGGATGGCGAGCCCCTGCTCGCTGGCACGGTGATCAGTGCTGGTCTTTCCGGTGCTGCGGACTTCACCCCCGCTATCCACCAGCTTGCGCGCGCCGCAGGCACCACTGCTTCCGACATCGCCGTCATGCCGGATCCCGGCACGCGTGGCGCAACCGGTTCCTTGCGCGTACGTTTCGGCGATTGGGACGTGGCCGACATCAACTACAACGTCGACGACGCCACCCGCGCTTTCGAACTCGACCTAATTTCCGCGGTGTTGCCTATGGACGCCACCGCCGCCACCTTCCCCACCCCCGACGGGCGCGACGTCACCGTGTTCCTTCCATCCGACGCCGACCCAGCAGGTGTGAACGCCTTGATAGACGCGATTGAAACCGAGTTCGCCAAGGCTTAACTTCCGCTAAGCTTCTCCCTAACTTGAACACCTTTAGGGGGAAGGAATTACGTATGGGGTGGGCCCAACAGGCAAAACTGGGGTTCTTCTGGCTGCTAGCCATTGTCTTAAGCTGCGTGTTCGTTTGGATTGCCTACCAAGAACGCAGTGCGTATGGCTGGTTCGGTATCGGCTCTATGGTTGTGATTGCACTGTGCCTGTGGATTGCATTCCCACTCATCGCCGCCCTTAACTCCAGCGGCAAGTGGTACACGCTGAAGGCGTTACAGCCGGAGTTGGAGATTTCAGAACACGGCATGCGATGGCAGGTGAAACCACGAAACGACATCCTCCGCGCCGTGGTCCTGGCACCAATTTTTGTCGGCCTTGGCGTTTACAGTATTTTCATTGCTCCCACAACCGGGGGCCACGGAGCCGTGATGCCGGTTTTCGGTGTCTTGATGTTGGTGTTCATCGCTTGGTTTACGGTCAAGGCCATTACCAACCAGGTCTCTGCGGAGCTCCGCGGTGACGAGTTGATGTACCGCGTACGAAAATATCCCTTCCGAGTCCTCGAACACCACGTATCCCGCATAAACAACGCACGCTTGTATGCGGTGACAGACCCCGTCCCAATTGGGTGCCAGCTTTGGGTACAAGGCCCCACAACTACAACGCGGTTTTGGCGCGGCAGGCCATCGCGTGTTGAGAAAGCCAGCGAGGTCAAAGTGCCTGTGCCTTACCTCCGCAACGCCACCCCGCATCAGGTACAAGACCTCATCACCCGCGCTTGCAATGCGCCCCAGATCTAATGCGTACATCACACTGGATAAAGTTGGTATTGATCTGGCTGTCTCTGCTCGTCCCAACAGTCATCGGGGTATATCTAGCGATCAGTGAGCGCAGGGACATCGGCGTTCTCGGCGTAGCGGGCGCTATTTTCCTAGGGGTCCACGTCATCATCGCGCCGTTCTTCGGCCCCGCGATCAACTCCAGCGGCAAGAAATACACGCTGAAGGCGGTACAGCCAGTCCTCCACGTATCCGACAGTGGTTATCAATGGTCCGTGACAGCCCGCAACGAATGGATCCGAGCATGGTTCGCTGGCCCCCTACTTCTGGGCTTAGGGATAGTGTCTTTAACCGCGTTTCGCTCCGACACCGGACGCGGTCCCATCATGCCGTACATCGGGGGGCTGTTGATCTTCCTAGCGCTGTATCTCGTAGTGAAGCTCCTAGCCACGGATGTGGCCGCTGAAATGCATGACAACGCCTTCACCTACAGCTCTCGGGGGTTCCCATTCCACCGCCAGGAGCACCGCATTTTGCGTATCGACGCCACACATTTCTGGCAGCACGACGACCCAATGCCCGTCGCCTGCTTCCTACGCCTCTACGGCAACACCGAGACAACCTCCTACTGGCGCGGCAAACCGTACCGGACAACACGAAGCAGCAGCGTGAAAATCCCCGTTCCCTATTTCAAAAACGCGACCGTTCATCAGGTCGAGTCCATGTTCAACAGCTTCCACACGTCACCCCGGCGCTAGCCCAGAGACTGCAGGAAGCCCCCTCTATTTGGTTCTCTCGCATACCGTCTGTTAGTCTTTCCTAGCGCGCGCCGTTAGCTCAGCTGGAAGAGCAACTGGTTTACACCCAGTAGGTCGGCGGTTCGAGCCCGTCATGGCGCACCACTTCCCCCGGTTTCAACGCCGGGGGTTTTCGGGTTAAGCGACAAAATGTGTGCTTTTCTCGGCGTGTCGATTTAAGTGACAAAATGTGTGCTTTTCGGGGGTTGGAATGGGCCGGGCCCGGGGTGCTGTGCTGGGGTTATGAGCGTCCTGCCCAGCCGTGTCGGATGGCCCAGGAGGGGTTGAAGTCGGTGTCGATGCCGGTGTCGTAGACTTTCGGCCGGCCGTCGGGTGAGTTGGCTTGGTCGCGTTCACGCATGTGTGCCTGGCGGGCGTGTGCGTAGCCTTTGCGGCCGAAGTCTTGCTCGATTGCTAGCGCCAGCGGGTCATCGTGGTGTTGGGTGTGCAGGTAGAGCCACCAGTCCATGATGATTCGTTGGTGTTCGTCAAATGTGCCGCGGTGGGCTCGGGCAAGGTGTTTCAGTTGTGCGTTTATGCCGCCTTCCAGGCTGTTTGTGGTGGTCTTTAGCTCGGTTGTGGTGTGTTTTGGTGGGTTGAGCCAGACGAAGAGGTGGCCTTGTTGGTAGAGACGCTCGAACCGGCGGTAGGCTCTGCGGGCTCTGGGGTGGGTGTACCACCATTGCTGGTTGTCGCGGATGCGTTTTGGGATCTCTTCTGGGGCGACTTGGTTGCGGTAGGTGCGGTCTTTGAGCCAGTCACCGTAGAGGTCATGGAAGCGGTTGAGGCGAAGTACCCAGGTAATTGCCTGGTCACGGGTGGTGATGTGGGTTAGCTGGTTGCCGAGGCGAAGGAGTGCTTTGTGCGCGGTGATTGTTGGTTGGCGTGTGGTGTCTTTGATGGTGTCGCGGCGTACGTGGACGAGGCAGCGTTGGATGGAGGCGTTTGGCCAGCATTGTTTGATGGCCTTGTTTGCGCCACCGGAGCCGTCTGTGGTCACGACTAGGGGTTCGGCGATCAGGTCGAAGAGTTTGGCGTAGTCGTAGGCGGTTTCTCGTGTGCACCAGTGCCAGGCAACGACGTGTTCGCTGGTTGCAGCGACAAGCAGGCATTTTTTGTGGAAGTAGGTGCCGTCAATAAACAGCTGGTCGTAGACGCGGTACGGGTCTGGTTTGCATGGGACGATGATGAACCAGAAGTAGGTGAACCAGCGGATCAATGTGCGCCTGGAGACGTTGTGTGCAGCAGCCACAGCGTCGAGGGGACGCTGGCCGGTGATCCAGTCGATGAAGATGGCAAACCGATATGCGCTGGTCTTAGCCGTGTTCGGGTTGGTGAAGGTGTGCCCGCAGTGTGTACAGCGCCATCGCTGTTTTCCGCTGGAGGTGGTGCCCATTTTCGTGGCGGTGTGCTCGCATGCCGGGCATAGGGGCCTGTTGTGTTTTCTCTTCCTGTGTTGAGTTGGCATGCAGCTGGTTTAACAGCTTGCTGTCGTAGCACATCCAACGCCTGAAGTGGTGGACCTTCCGGTCTATGGTCGGGAATCCCGATTCAACGAGCACTCTCCCGCCGTAGGCCCAGGCAGGACCGGGAATCCATATCCAAAAAAGCACACATTTTGTCGCTTAACCCGGGTTTTCTTTTGCGCGCCCTGACGTGGGGGGTCGGGCCCCGCCCGCAAACGGTCCGACCGCCCCGCCACACCAAATGCAGCTACCTACATGCAGCTACCTGCCATTTTTTCGCTTGGTAGCCGGGTGTAGGTAGCTGCAAACGCGGAAAAGGCGCCGCTTACTTGCGGCTGTGCGGCGAGGTCAACAGGGAACCCTGCCACTGGCCAAAACGATCCGCCTTGGTCTGCGCCAATCCGGCGAGCTGGGCGGATTCGGAGATTTCGCCAGCTGGGATGACGCCGGGCTTGCCTGCGCCGGGGGTCATGAGCCAGATGCGCCCGCCGTCGGCAAGATTGCGAATCGCGTCTACCAGGGTGTCTACGAGATCCCCGTCCTCGGCGCGGTGCCAGAGCAAGATCATGTCACAAAGGTCGATGGAGTCTTCATCGAGCAGTGCCTCACCAATGGCGTCTTCGAGCGCTTCGGAGATGGAAGAGTCTGCGTCTTCATCCCAGCCAAGCTCCTGCACAACCTGGCCTTTGGTTACTCCTAGGCGTGCGGCGTAATTGTCTCCCCCGGTGGCTACCAAGGTGGGCGTCCTCCTTATTTTGAATGTTTGCTTCCCATACAGCTTAGCGCCGCCCTCCACCTTTAGCCTTTGGTACAAGGTATGACTTTTCACCCCCGCCAGGCCCCCGTCACGCCCCCGCCGCGCCCCCGCGACCGCCAACAATCCAGCACGCAGCCGCCCTAACGCCACCCCACGCGTAGTCGGATGTGACTGAAACACTCTAGACTTGGCCGGAGAACGTTACCTACAACACGAAGAGGAGTGCACGTGGCTGAGAACGCTGATCACGCTGCTAATGCCGAGAAGGTGGAAAACACTGACGTTTACGGCAACCAGCATGACACTAATATCCCCCTGCTTCGGGACGGTGTTGCGTCCTACCTCCATGATTCCGATCCGGAAGAGACGCAGGAGTGGATGGATTCCCTCGATGGTCTTCTGGAGGCTTCTGATCCGGAGCGCGCCCGTTACCTCATGTTGCGCTTGATTGAGCGCGCGAATGCACGACGTGTGCCGTTGCCGGCGTTGTCGTCGACGGACTTGGTGAACACGATTCCGACGAAGTTGGAGCCGGAGTTCCCGGGTGATGAGGAGATTGAGAAGCGTTACCGTCGTTGGATCCGTTGGAATGCTGCGGTGATGGTGCACCGTGCACAGCGCCCCGGCATCCAGGTGGGTGGCCACATTTCCAGTTACGCGTCTGCGGCTGCGCTGTATGAGGTTGGTTTCAACCACTTCTTCCGCGGCAAGGATGCGGAGCAGGGCGGTGACCACATTTTCTTCCAGGGTCACGCGTCGCCGGGTGTGTATGCCCGTGCGTTTATGGAGGGTCGTCTGACGGAGGATGATCTGGACGGTTTCCGTCAGGAGCATTCGCGTGAGCAGGGCGGTTTGCCGTCGTATCCGCACCCGCATGGCATGCCGGATTTCTGGGAGTTCCCGACGGTGTCCATGGGTCTTGGCCCGATGAATGCGATTTACCAGGCTCGTTTTAACAAGTACCTGCAGGATCGCGGCATCAAGGATACGGACAAGCAGCATGTGTGGGCTTTTCTTGGCGACGGTGAAATGGACGAGCCAGAATCCCGCGGCCTCCTCCAGATGGCGTCGCTGTATGGCTTGGACAACTTGACCTTTGTGATCAACTGCAACCTGCAACGTCTTGATGGCCCGGTGCGTGGCAACGGCCAGATCATCCAGGAGCTGGAGAGCTTCTTCGTGGGTGCTGGCTGGAACGTGATCAAGGTTGTGTGGGGCCGCGAGTGGGATGAGCTGTTGGAGAAGGACACCGAGGGTGCCCTTGTTCACATCATGAACACCACCCCGGATGGTGATTACCAGACGTTTAAGGCCAATGACGGCGCGTATGTGCGTGAGCACTTCTTCGGCCGTGACCCGCGCACGCTGAAGCTGGTTGAGGATCTCACGGATGAGGAGATCTGGGCGCTGCGCCGCGGTGGCCATGATTACCGCAAGGTCTACGCCGCCTACAAGAAGGCGCTGGAGACCAAGGGCAAGCCGACGGTGATTCTTGCGCACACGGTGAAGGGCTACGGCCTGGGTCACAACTTTGAGGGCCGTAATGCTACGCACCAGATGAAGAAGCTGACGTTGGATGATCTGAAGCTGTTCCGCGATAAGCAGGGCATTCCGATCTCTGATGAGGAGCTGGAGAAGGATCCGTACCTGCCGCCGTACTACCACCCGGGCCAGGACGCGGATGAGATCAAGTACCTGCAGGAGCGCCGCAAGGAGCTGGGCGGGTACCTGCCGGAGCGTCGTGAGAAGTTCACTCCGCTTGAGCTGCCGGACTTTGAGAAGTCCTTTAAGGCCATGTTCAAGGATTCTGGCTCGCAGCAGGTTGCGTCCACTATGGCGTTGGTGCGTACGTTTAAGGCGTTGATGCGTGATAAGGAGATTGGTCGCCGCGTGGTGCCGATCATCCCGGATGAGGCGCGTACCTTCGGTTTGGACTCTTGGTTCCCAACCCAGAAGATCTACAACCCGAACGGCCAGAACTACGTGCCGGTGGATCATGATCTGCAGCTGTCCTACCGTGAGGCAACGGATGGCCAGATTCTGCATGAGGGCATTAATGAGGACGGCTCGTCGGCGTCGTTTATCGCAGCGGCTACGTCGTATGCCACCCATGGTGAGCCAATGATCCCGATGTACATCTTCTACTCCATGTTTGGTTTCCAGCGCACGGGCGATAACTTCTGGGCTGCTGGTGACCAGATGGGTCGTGGTTTCATCATTGGCGCAACTGCTGGCCGCACCACGCTGTTTGGTGAGGGTCTGCAGCACATGGATGGCCACTCCCCGATTCTGGCGTCCACGAACCCGGCGATGGTTGTCTATGACCCGGCGTTTGCGTATGAGATGCCGTACATCATCTCCAAGGGTATTGAGCGCATGTATGGCTCGAACCCGGGTGAGGATGTCATGTACTACATCACCGTGTACAACCAGCCGACTCACCAGCCGGCTCGTCCGGAGAACCTGGATGTTGAGGGTCTGCACAAGGGCATCTATCTTTACGACGCTGGCGATACCTCCAAGGAGCACCGCGTCTCCTTGCTGGCGTCCGGTGTTGGCATGCAGGCTGCGCTGAAGGCGCAGGAGATCCTGCAGGACAAGTTCGACGTCGGTGCCGCGATCTACTCGGTGACCTCCTGGGTTGAGTGTGCTCGCGACGGTGCACGTCTGGCCAAGGAGCAGCTGCTTAACCCGGGTGAGGACGTTGGTACGCCGTTTGTCACCGAGAAGCTCAAGCAGACTGAGGGCCCGTACATTGCTACGAGCGATTTTGCTACGGACCTGCAGGAGCAGATCCGCCCGTACGTACCGGGCCAGTACATTGTGCTGGGTGCGGACGGCTTTGGCTTCTCCGATACGCGTGAGGCTGCACGTCGCTTCTTCAACATTGACGCTGAGTCCATGGTTGTCGCGGCGCTGATGGGTCTGGCTAATGAGGACAAGATCGACATGTCCGTGGCAGCGCAGGCTGCGAAGGACTTCGAGATTGATGATCCGACCGCGGCTAAGCCGGATCAGAAGGGTGAGGAGACCGGCCCGGAGAACGCGGCTGAGTAGCAACCACATCCAGTAGTCGCTCGATCGCCGCGGCCACCGCGCCCGGCGCATCGAGCGGCGGCATGTGGCCTGAGCCGGGCAGTACCTGCAGGTACGCAGATGGCCACATTGCCGCCAACCTGAAGGACTGCGATACGGGGGTTACGCGGTCCCTATCTCCCACCAGGATGTAGCCCGGCATACCGTCCAGCACCTCAGCCGCGCCGACTTCGGAGTGCGTCAACAGATCGTCAAAGAAGCCGCGGTAGGTGCTCAGCGGGGTGTTTTGGATCATGTCTGCGTGCAGACGAATCACGCTTAGCGGCACCGGCCTGAAGTAGAACCCCATCGCCAGCACCGGCGCAATCGTGCGCGTAATTCCGCGGCGCATGCCTTCGGCAAAGTGCGGGGTAAAGCGCACAACGTCTTCCAAAAGCCGCCCCAAAGGACCAGCCAGTATCTGCGGCAGGCCGTGGACGGTAAACGGCTCTACCGCCGAGGAGATCTGCACGCTACCCGCCCAATGGAAGGCGTCCGGATGCCTGCGCATCAGCGACAACGACACCGGCCCGCCCAACGAATGCCCCACCACAATCACCGGCCCCGTCACCTGCAGGTGGGTGAGGACGTTGATGAAGTCATCGGCAGCGTCGTCAATGTTCAAAAGCTCCGGCGGGCACGGACCGGAAGCGCCGTGGCCGCGAAGGTCTACCAGTACCTGCCGCACACCCAGCGGCCGCAGGCGGTCCACTACCAGCGCGAACGATTCGGAGGCGATGTTAAACCCGTGGACGTACAGGATCGTCGGACCCGCATCAGGCCCGATGTCGTAGTAGCGCACGCGGCCAACCACACCTGTTCTGTCGGGGTTTAACATGGCATCCACCCTATTATGTAAGGCATGCTTTCAGAGCTTTCGCTGCTTATTCAGGACCACTTCGACATCACCCCGGACCCCGCCGCTGCGCTTCGCGACTCGGAGCTGACCTCCCTTGACATGATCGAGCTGGCCGTGCGTATTGAGGACCGCTTTGGCGTTCGCATCACCGAAGAGGCCTACGCGCAGTGCGAGACGCTCGAAGACCTAGCCGGCTACATCGAGCAGCACGCTAGCGCTGGATAAACTGCTCGATCACCGCGTTGACGGCCGCCGGGTTGTCGGCGTTAGTGTTGTGCGCAGCCTCCGGGATCACGTGCAGCGCCTGGCCCTCGTCCGCCGCCCAGCGCTTGCCCATCTCCCCAATCCCGCCGGTCCGATCAAACTCCCCCACCACCAGTGCAGCCGGACAGGGTAGCTCCCAGGGCTTTTGCTTACCGACGCCCCTCGCCACCGCCTTAAACGTCACATCCGCAAGCGCCACGTATTCGCTCTTGTTGTATTCCTTGAGCATCGTGCGCGTGAGTTCTTGGGCTTTGGGGGTGTGGGAGGTTTCGCGTGGGGCGTCGTCAAGAATCTTGTCCCACGTGCGAAGGTGGAGGAGCGGGCCGACGTGCTTGAGGCCCGCGATGAGTAGCGGGTTCCAGTATTCGCGGGTGAGTGGCATGGTGCCGATGCCGATGAAGCCGCTGGCCAGCGCTGGTTCGAGCTGTAGGAGGCGCTGCGCGACGACGCCGCCGAAGGATTGGCCGACCAGTACCGGGCGCGTGATGTTCTCGGTGGACAGGATCGTGGTCAGCTCGCGGGCGATGCGGTCCACGCTGATCGCGCTGAGTTCGTACGGACGCGACATCCCATGCGCCGGCCCATCCCACACAAACGTGTTCGCCTTACCGGCGAAGTGGGCAAGCTGCGCGCCGAAGAGCCGGTGATCCGTGAGCATGCCTGGCAGAAACACCAGCCAGGGGGCGCTTTCTCCTGCAGTGCGCGAGACCCAGTAGCGGATGTCCCCGTGTGGGGTGCGATGCGTTTCCATGCCAGCGTTCATGCCTGCGTTCATGCCTGCGTTCATGCCCGCTAGCTTTCCACACTGGAGACTGCGCATACAGGTTCCCTCCTTCTTATCCTCTACTTCTAAAGTTGCCGGAGTTACCCATTCCCCCTATACTTTTGACCACAGTGGCGGCGTTGAAACACACGTACCGCGCTAATTCCGGCGGCCGGATCACTTCTTGTGGTTTGGCCGCTGAGCTTTTCAAAGGAAAGTACATGCTTATCGCCTACCTCGATGAGTTCGGACACCAAGGCCCCTACATTCGTCACGACCATCGCAAATACAACACTCACCCGTGTTTTGGCTATGCCGGTTTCCTCTTGCCAGCAGACGATGTCAGACGTATGGGCGGATACTTCAAATACGTAAAAGAAAAGCTGCTTGCCTGGGAAATTGAACACTCCGACATTCCCGCCGATCGGTGGGAAAAGAAAGGTTCGGCTCTCCTGACGACTGCGAACATCAGTCAGTACAGTGATGAGATTTTTCCAGCTCTCAGTCGCATCTACCGCAAACTTGGAGAGCTCAATGGCCAAATATTCTTCTACGGTCAGCAGAAACCCATTGGGCCGGTAAGCGAGACAAAAGAAACCTCTCAAGATCGTGAAAACCACTGTCTCATCCAAGCTATTAATCGGCTTGGAAAACTAGCCTCCGATAAAGGAGAGCGTCTCATGGTCATAATGGATGCCACCGACACAGACAACCGGGAGCGTGCCGTAGCCACACTCGCAGCCACGATCTATTCGCGGAATAACAAAGAGAATCGCAGCGTAATCGAAGTCCCCCTCCAAACTGAAAGCCACCTATATAACACTGTCCAAATGGCGGACTGGACATGCGCGCTTCTAGGGAGACTTACCGATTACCACTTTGCGGAGAGTTCCGAATTCTCCTGGGCAGTCGACTTGGGACGTGATGTGTTCAGGCTATCCGAGCCCACATTAAACTCCATCATTTGGTCAAACCTTGCCTCTAAGGATTCTAAGTGTTTTCCTGAACAACTCATCAACACCACTCGATTCTGGGAAATCGAACAACGCAGAGAGTCCCAACGCGAACGCAGGGACCTCAAAAACAGGGGAATGTTCCAGCGCCTCATTTCAGCAGGAACACCCGAATTGCATGCAAAACTAGAGCAAATCCGGAGCGAAGCAGAAAAACAAACGCCTTACCAGCCGGAAGCCACGTGAATTAAGGCCTAGGGATGCGAGCCAGCTTCTCGGTGTCTACAGTTGTTCGGTTGACGATGAGACCTCGAGGGGACTCAGAACCCGCTCCTGCCTCACGCAAACGAAAAATCCCGCGGCCACCTGGGAAGGAGGTGACCGCGGGATTTCCGCTGTTTTATTAACCGCCGAATCAGTTGAAACGGAGAATCTGATTCCGCTTGGAAGTGGGCTACCAACTCCGCTTCCATGAGTTAGCTTAGCCTAACCTGACCGCCTAGCAACAGGGGGTAAGGCAACCCTACCCCCGTCCGCTAGTCAGCCACGAAGAAGCGCTGGTAGTTCACAAACTCGTCCATACCCACTGGGCCAAGCTCGCGGCCTAGGCCGGAGTTCTTCACGCCACCAAACGGCAGCTCAGCGCCGCGGGCCTGCGGGATGTTCACGTGGATCATGCCGGTATCAATCTTGGCGGCAACCTTCTTCGCACGCTCCTCATCCTGCGACATCACGGCGCCACCCAGGCCGTAGTTGGAGTCGTTCGCCACCTCGATGGCCTCCTCTTCAGAAGACACCTTGTACACGGCAGCGACGGGGCCGAAGAACTCCTCGTAGTAGATGTCTGAGCCCACCGGGATATCCGTGATCACGGCTGGGGCGAAGTAAGCGCCCTCGCCGTCGATGGTGCCGCCAACGTGCAGGTTTGCGCCGGCGTCGACGGCCTTGCCCACCTGCTCAACTAGCGTCTCGGCTGCGTCGCGAGACGAAAGCGGGTAGCACTCACGCTTCCCCGCCGCACCTGGGTTCAGCGGGTCACCCTTGACATACTCGCCGGCCAAACGCACCAGCTCTGCCACGAAGTCGTCGTAGATGTCGTCCATGACAATCATGCGCTTGTTGGAGGTGCAGGCCTGGCCAACGTTGGAGATGCGCTTCTTCCACGCCGTCAGCGCGGCCTCGGCCGGGTCAGCTGCGTCTAGCACCACGTATGCGTCCGTGCCGCCGAGCTCCAACACGCACTTCTTCAAGTGCTCGCCAGCCTGCGCGCCGATGATGCGCCCGGCGCGCTCAGAACCGGTCAGCGACACGCCTGCGATGTGCTTGCTTGCAATCAGGTCCGCCACCTGGTCGTGGTTTGCGTACACGTTGGTAAACACGCCCTTGGGCAGGCCGGCTTCTTCCAAGATGTCCTGGATGATCTGGCCGGAGCGCGGGCAGATCTCGGCGTGCTTCACAATCACCACGTTGCCGGCCATGATCGCCGGTGCCGCAAAGCGCGCTACCTGGTAGTACGGGAAGTTCCACGGCATGATGCCCAGGATCACGCCCAGCGGCACCTTGCGCATGACGGCGGTGCCGCCCTTGTCGGTGGGAATCTCCTGGTCCGCACCGAACTCGGCACCGTGGTCGGCGTAGTAGTTGAAGATCTCTACAACGTCATTGATCTCGCCGTCGCCTTCCTTGACGGACTTGCCCATCTCCGTTGCGATGATCTTCGCCAGCTCACCCCTGCGCTCATCAAACAGCGACGCCGCCTTCTTCAACAGCGGTGCCCGATCCTCGTAGGACAGCTCACGCCACTGCTTGAAAGCGCTAACGGCAGTGTCCACCACTTCTTCTAACTCGGCGTCCGTGATGTAGCCGAAGGTCTCCTCAACCTTGTTGTTTGCGGGATTTTGTACTCGATATGCTTTAGACATACGCCCAAGCGTACGTGCGCTGCGTCACTCTCGCTACGAAGTTCCCACGCTCGGCCAACGCCTCCACGCCCGCCGCAAAGGCCTCGATTTCCTCGGCAGTTCCCACGATTCGCTCGCGGCAGGAGTAGGTCCCGTCGGGCGCGCGCCGCCAGCGCGTGAACCACACCTCGCCAGGTTCCCCTTCAGGCAAAAGGAGCATTTGCTTCTCGACGCCCCAACGCTCCCCCCTCCCCATCCCCTCCACCTCAAACACGTATTCCAGTACTGGACTATCCGTCTCCGGCCGCAATGAGCGAGTTTCGCGAGTGGCCGTCTCGAAGGGTGCAAACAAAGTGGTTGTCATGGCTGGGGACCTTTCATACTTCTATGCGCGCCAACGAACCAGTTTCCGGTACGCATTTCCACACCGGTTGCGGTGCGTGCTTTTAGCGCGAGACGAGAGGTTCGTCTTCCCCAACGGCCTCTACAAGCGTGTTGCTTCTCGCTGGAAATATTGCGTCACTTACGTCCCGCCAGCAACCCTCAACCACCACTTGACGCCCCCGTTTACTCAACCTCAACTTCACCTAGAGACCGTGGGCATCTCCCTCTTAGAGGCACTTTTTAAACTTTATTCCCAACAGTACGTTTATTGTTCTATTATCTTTTCATTACCTATAGGAGGGCCAGTTTGTCGGCAAGGGTGGAAACAGCGACTGAGAGAAATGACTCGGCGGCGAAGCAAATACGCAACGATTTTCTAGGAGTATCGTTTCTGACCTTTGTGTGCATATTCGCAACCCTTTTAGTAAGCGGATCGCTTACCCTTTTTGTTTACCGAAATCGTATTGGAGCTCTGTGTAATGACCTCGGGACCAATAATCCCATCTCCCTTGGGGCACTGCTTACGGGGCTGATTGCGGTTGTTGCGCTGTACTACGCAATCGAGATTGATCGTTTCGAACGATTCAGAAAGGCCGAGGGAGAGTTCATTCAGCTCCTTTCCACGCTTGCCGTTCTTATCGGCGGATTGACTAACCTTATTTGGGAGTACCTCAGAGTCCTAGGGGCGAAACTCTCACCAGAATGCAGCAGCCACTCAACTGCTCAATCCGATATTTCCCCCAATCTAGAGGAAATGCAGTTGCGACTGCTGTTTTCCACGCTGCTCACCCCAAACATCATCCTGCTCACCCTAGTAACAGTTATTGTCATAAGTCTTGCCGCTGCCGCTCGAAGCAGCCTGGCATTCACGCTACGGCAACGGGATCGCAAACTTGTTTTTCTCTCGTCCCAACTGGACTGGACACGCGAGGTCATCGCGACGTACAAACAGGCCGAGGTTGCCGAGACGCTGGACCATTTCCGATATGCCCGATGCAGGCTACTTCCCCCAAGAGTGCTGGAGTGGATCGGCCTAATTGTCACCACGATCATCACCTATTGCCTGACAGTGGCTATTGTGTTGCGTTTGGTGGAATTTGCTAGCAACAAGACCCCAAATTACCTTTTCGGATATTGGCTTTTTCTGCCTGGTTCTGAGAATAAGCCAGTTCTCCTCTTGGTCGTCTTTGCTGCGTTTTTTGGCTTCAGCGAGGCCGCGATGTTTTATTGCAAGCGTCGCATTGTTTCTCTTGAATCCTCTCCAAAAAGTGGGGATTATCGAATAGTTTACGTCTTTCTCGTCATCTACGCTCTAGCATTTCTCCTAGTAATAGCGTTCTTGGGCCTGATCCCGCTGACAGTTGCATTCAATGCGATATACCTTCGCCTTCTCGTGCACGATCTACAAGTCAAAGATTTGAAGGCGAAGCTGACAATAAAAAAGGAACCGGAAATGCAGGAAACCAAAAATACCGCACAGGCTTCCCCAGAGCCTGAAGGTGCTTCCTCGGAAGGACCCCGACACAAGGGCCGCCTCTCTTTGAAGGAACTACTCCTCGGGCTCGGATTGTTCATCCTTGTGTACGTCCTGAAACTCATAAGCCAGAAGAACAAACCGACACCAGCGAAGGAAGCAGAAGTGGAAAAACCACAGAATGACGAGCAGCCTTCCTCCGCCGAGCCTCAAACGAAGAAGAAAACTTTCAAAGAGAAGTTGAAGTCTCTCTTTAGGGGCTTCGACTTCGGAAGCCGCATTTTGTTCCGGGATACGCTGCAAAGAGTCGAGAAAATGCAACGGACTCTCGAAAGAGATCTTGAAGATCTCAAACAAGACATCGAAGCAAACAAAGCAGGCTAGGCATGCTAGGCACGCACAGCTAGAGCATCCGCACCATCAGCACGCCGGCGAAGATAATCGCAAGGCCGACAAGTCGTACGCCGTCCATGGGCACCCGGCGCGCGCCGAAGGCGCCGACGGATTCCATCAACTGACCGCTGGCGATCGTACCCGCGTTGAAAGCGATGACCGTGGTCGCAGTACCCAGGATCGGAGTCAGGCCAGCGCCGCCGATGACAAAGATCGCGCCAACAACACCACCGAGCCACATCCACCACGGCGCGGGTTTCAGTGGCGTGACAAGTTGACGCGGGCTGGTACACAACACGGCAATCAGGAGGATGACCGCGCCCACCAGCAGGTTGATCTCGCTGGCAAACAGGGGCGAGCCCGCAAGTGTGCCTACGTAGCCGTTGATGGCGGCCTGCATCGCGCTGCCCACGCCGATGGCTACGCCGAGAAGTCGGTAAAGCCACACGCTGGCGCCAAGATCCGGGTCTTCGCTAATGGCGGCGGGCACGGTGCCGCGTCGCAACGGAAGCACACGCAACACCACGGCAATGCCCAGCAGCACAACCAGCGCGCCACCCAACCGCCACACAGACACGTCCACCTGGCGGCCACGGAAGAGCCCGAAGTGGTCGATGGCCAGGCCCATGATCACCTGGCCCAAAATCGGCAGCACCACGGTTTGGACTGCGCCAAGTTTGGGAAACAGCAAAATGTTGCCAATGACAAACGTGGCCCCGAAGAGGCCGGAGAGGTAGGCCCACGGTGGGGGCGTCGATAAGAAATGGGGCACAACGTGACCCTGCAGGATCAGCGTGGCCAGTGCGGCGAGGGTGAGTGCCACCGTAAACGAGATCAGCGCGGAGACAATCGGCCGGTTGTTCACGGCCAGGCGAAGCCGCGCGTTCGCCGCAGTCTGGACGGGGATGAGCGCGCCGACCAGCAGCGCGAGAAACAGGTAAAGCATTTGGCGCTAGGCTACGCCAAAAATCTTATCCATCCATACATCGAGGAACGAATGCCGCGGCAGGTAGTCCTGCAGACGAGGCTTTTTGAGGAACTTGTCAGCGTACGACTCAAAATCCTGCTCCATCAAACGAACGTTCTCGTTGAACTCATTAACCGGTGTCACAGATGACATAGGGGTTGCAGGGGTCATTTTGTATCCTCTCCTTCCTCAGTTTCAGTCGGTGGCTCTGATTCTAGCTGTCCGCCACGCTTCGGGACGAACAACGGCACACTTTTTGTAACGGAAGGATCCGCAACCATTACAAGGAGCAGCAAAGTGGACAAGTAAGCAAGACTTTTGCGATCACGCTCAAGGTCTAGTGACCCAGGATCCACAGCGTCAATTGCAAAGAAACCATAGAGCTCGCCTGTTTTTGAAATGATTCCGCGACTCATGTAGCACCCATATGGCTCATCACCTGCGGTGTCTGCGCAGTAAATAATGTCGCCGTCACGTAGTCTTTTCCAAGTCTCTGAATTCTCATCAAAGATTCTTTGGGACGATACTTCGCGGCGATGAATCCCCATCCCGTGTGGCATCGCAGTAAAGAAATAGCGCCCATCCGAGTCTTGATCAACCACGAACACTTGTGCTCGAACCTGAACCGGGAACAGAATTCTGCATAGTCCCATGATCGGGTCCCACGCCACACCAATTCTCGAAGAAGGTTGCGCCTCACCTTGATTTTCAAAAGCCGAAGCCAAACTCGACAAAATGAACTGGCTGTTCTCCCGAACCTGTAGCTCTACGTCCAGCTGTTGTTTTGCATCAGCTTCTTTAATAAGACGCGCGCGTGATGAAAGGCGATTTACAAAAACCAACAACAATACCGCTATCACCGCGAGAAGAATCCCCCACGGCAACGACGGAAGCACAGAAAACGCCGGAGATACAGCAAATGCGAGGGCTAAAGCAAAGCTAAGTGAGACACCGCCACTAGTATTGACCAGCGCAATGGTGACTGGGCTACTAAAGAGAGCGAGCAGCCGAGACGGTTTAGATGGTCTAGTCACGCAGCAAGCTTACCTTTCACTAAGCGTTATCGTAGCCGAATCCTAGCTACTGCAGTTCGCGCCAGATCGCGGTGTTGGTTTCCTGCCAGAGGGGTTTCGCCCAGTTTCCAAAGTCACGATCCGTCAGCGCCACCATGGCGTAGCCATCCGCCACCCACAGGTAGGTGCCGCTCATGCCGAAGTGGCCGAAGGTGGTGGGCGGCATGCCGTCGCCAGTCCAGTGCGGGGCCTTCTCCCCCTTCAGCTCAAACCCGAGGCCCCACGGGCACGGCTTCTGCATGCCGTAGCCCGGCACCACGCCGCGCAGGTCACCGAACTGGTTGGTGGTTGCCTCACTCAGGGTTTCCGGGCTGAGTAGTTGCGGGTTCAGCAGTTCTTGGGCGAACAGGGCCAGGCTGCTTACCGACGCCACCGCCCCATGCCCAGCACTGCCCCCCAACACCGCATCCGTCATCCCCAACGGCGCAAAGACCCCTTCGCGCAGATACTCAGGAAACGGGATGCCGGTGGTTTCCTCCAGGTAGTCTGCGAGGATCTCGAAGCCGGCGGAGGAGTAAATGCGGCGCTCACCAACCGGCTTCTGCGGCTCACGCGTGTCAAAGCCGACCCCGGAAGTATGCGCAAGCAGGTGGCGGACGGTGGAGCCTTCCGGACCACAAGGGCTGTCTAAGAGGAATGCCTCTTCCTCCACGGCCATCAGGAATCCGTACGCCGCGAGAAGTTTGGTCACGCTGGCCAGTGGGTAGGTGCGGTCTTGGTCACCGAGGGTCTCCACGTGGCCGTTAGCATGCACAAGCGCTGCAGAAACGTTGTCTACCGGCCAGTTTCCAAGAAGTTTATTCAGCATTGTTGCCTCCTCGCCTCGCATCCTGCCAACGACGCACCAACCACCACGTAGCCAACACAAACGCACCCGCGAGCAGGCCGGGCCAGATCGCGGGGTTCGGGGAAAACAGGTTGATCACTGCCTGGATCAGCGCGAGCAGCGCGAAGAACCCGACGAACCCGATCAGTGTTTGCCACATGAGGTCACGACGTTGATTCACGCAGGTAAGTGTACTGATGGGGTCTACTGGATCCTGAGTAGCAATCAGTTGGCGTTTTTCTGCGCTTGCATAATCGCATCAAACAAGCTCGGCATGGCAGTCGATGGGTTAGGGCCGACACTTCCAGGCGAAACTAGTGCCGCTTTCTTCGCTCGCTCACATGCATTCAAAAAATTCTCAATTGGAAACTCGGTGGAGATGTTCTTGCCTTCCACGAACCCAAGCTCCGTGGCTTGAGGGGTCAGCTTCTCCGCAGCGCTGCTCGGTGATGCTTTGTCATGATACCAGATCAACCAAACTTCGAATTTATGGTTACTTACGATCAAACTGATGCCTTCATCAGCAGCGAGCGAAATCGCCTGTTGCAAAACAGTCGGTGATTTCCCAACATCACGGCCGTCAACATCAACCACAGCGAAGCATCGCGTGAATTCTGGTACATCCCGTTTGCTTTTACGTGAGCGTGCTGCTTCCTCATCTCGCTTCTCCACGCATTTTTTGACCACATGAAGCGGATCTGACTTCCAGTTACCTCCGCGGGCGTTTCCCTTGTCGGTTCTGGGCATTGAAACCAGCTGCACCCCATAACGCTGCTCAACGATGGGGCGCAGCCGTTCAAAGTATTGAGGTTCCGTCAGCACACCCTCAGTAACAATCAGGAATTTCGTTTTCCGTTCAACTCGGGTGCGGCTTTTCTTCGGTCGATATCCACGCGCCGGATATTTGCGCTTAGGAGCCATCAGCTGCCTCCGGCCCTTCGCCCACAGCCTCAAGTACCAACCCTCGAATCAGCGCGGGTGACACCCGAGGAAGCGCACCATACCTGCCATCCAGATAACGACGCTCGTAATTCGCGTCCTTCCGATTTTCAAAACCAGATAACGGGAACACCTCGGATGCACCGCTCTGCAGCTTCTCTACAAACCAAAACGCGTCCGTATCCAAACCCAACGCACGCATATGCTCCAGGAGGTTCGTGTCGTGGGAAGAGAAAATGAGCTGAGCACCGTTTACGTTGATAGTTTCATCAGTAAAGGCCGTTACCACCAGCTCTAGCAGCTGGACATGCAAGCTCGAATCAAGTTCATCCGCAATGACCACGTGGCCATTCCTCAGGGCATCAACGATGATCGGGGCAACCGATAACCAGGTCAAAGTGCCATCTGACTGTGCTGCCATTTTCAGCGTGTGATTCGAGCTGTCACCCCGGTGAGTGAACATGAGCTGGTAAGCGATTGCCTTTAGCTCGGCGTCAGAAATATCAATGTACGCGCCAGGCTCGTGAGCCATGTGGAAGCCTTTCAGGCTTCCCTTTTCATCCTTACTCACGTCTTCCAGTCTTTGAGTAAGAATCTTTGCCAACTCGGCCAAGGATGGCGACAGATTCTCCTCATCAATGCTTACATCAACGATCCCTGTGTCAGCGGCCTGCATCATCTGCGTGACTTCAGAAAGCTTCACTTGCCCTTTACGCATCGCACGCGCTAGTTGGCTCAAGCGCTGATCTTTCTGACTATCACCGAGCGGAAGATAATTCACTCCGTCCAAGAGAGCCGATACCGATTCATAAATCAGACCGAGTTTGCCCCTTAGCGCGTGGGAAACAGCAAGTTCGCGTACGTCTGCACGCTCTATCTCACGCTGGAGAGTTCTAGACACTGCAGAAGAGTTCCACTCCCATTCAACTTCCGGCTGCGCAATCCGGTTAAACACAGAGGTCCAGCGAACCGAGGGGACATAGGACATCCACTCTTCAACAACCCCTGAGCGGCCAAATGTAAAGCCGTAAAGGTATCGCCTGCCTTTTGCAACGAAGTCGAACTCAAAAAAGCTCGGCTCACCTTGAGAATCCTGATCCAAGGAAAACGGGGTTGGGATAGTGGAATCGTATTCGTAATGATCCACATCCAGCCAAGCCGTAGCCGAAAGCTTCATTGCCCGAAACGCGAACACCATGGCTTCAAGGAGGTTACTTTTGCCAGACGCGTTGGCTCCGAGCAGGACAGAGACCGGCACTGGCCTCGGCTGCTTGGAGTCCAAGGGCCCATCGGCAAATTCGAGTGTCTGAATCTCCCGGACACTCTTGAAGTTGCCGACACTGAAACTTAGCAAGTTAACGGACACGCCTTAACCATAATGGGATATTGAACGATTTACGCGATAAGCCCAACTTAAACTCCGAATCCCCCGCACTTTAAGGTCAGAGCTGCGGAGCAACGCAAGCACCCGCAGATGCGATGCACCCCCGCCAACCCCAAAACGAAAAACCCCGGTCCTTGCGGGACCGGGGTGCTTGCTCCTCCAACTGGGCTCGAACCAGTGACCCTTCGATTAACAGTCGAATGCTCTGCCAACTGAGCTATGGAGGAATATTTTGTTTTGTTGCTCTCAAGCAACGAGTCATAAGAGTAGCGCCGTATTTACAAAACGCAAAATCGCGAGGTCATTGGCGCTAATTGGCGTTATTATAGAAGCATGAAGAAACCATTGTTAGCACTCACCGCAGCCGCAGCACTGACGCTTACACCCGTAACCGTCACCCCGGCGGTGGCCGATACGCCGCCGGCGGATACCGAAAACGGTGCCGGTACGGGTACCGGCACCGGCACCGAGACCGACAACTCTTCTAGCGGTTCCTCGGACTCTGACCTGAGCGCAGGTGAGATCGCCGGCATTACCATCGGCGTCCTCGCTCTTGTTAGTGCAGGCGTGGCCTTCGCGCTACAAACAGGCCTGATCAACATCCCTGGCCTGGATATGTCCAAGTGGCCAAAGATTAACGTCCCGGGTATTACGCCTCGTCCGCAAGCTTCCGCGACGCCTGGCGACTGCTCCCCTGCCACTTTCGACGCCATCGTCCCCGGCTGGCCAAACTTCACCGGCACGACGGTGAGCTACTGCGACGGCCAGTGGGCCAAGGCCGGCGCCAACCAGACGGACTGGAACGAGTCCTTCCACAAGGTCAATGGCCAATGGACGCGTATCGAGCCTGCCGGCGACGTCAACGGTTTCAAGTGCTACGACGTTGCAGACCTGCAGCGCAAGGGCGCACCGCGCGCATTTACGGACCAGGTACTCAGCTGCCGGTAGTTCGACGCCACGGCCTGAGCACAAATGAAAGCGGGCCTGAAGGTGAAAACCAACAGACCCGCTTTCGATCTCCGACTCAAAGAGCCTTTTCGATTGCTCACACTACAAGATCTACCCGACTGTGTGAATCACGTCGGCTCCGGTAATCTGAGCACTAACCGTTCAGCCCGCCTCACAAGAGTGCGGGCTGGATTTCTTTACCTGCCCTAAAGATCTAAGATTTACCTAAAATAAAGCAGCACGTGAGTCTTAGAATTTCCCATGACAGAAGAAGTTGTGAGTAAGAGCGTCTACGAGGTTGGGCGACCCGCAACATTCTTTTGGCGTGAGGAAACACACGGCAAACATATCGAATCCGCCGCGGTAAAAATCATCGCCAGGTTAGGCGAGAGATACGACTTGAACCAGTTTTTGATCGATAACCTGACAACAGAAATTGAGCAACGGCTTAAACGAGCAGAACGGGGGAAGCTGCGGCCCATCCTGGAGGTAAGGAAAATCGTGGGCCAGGGTGCTGGTAAAATTTTCGAGATTAAGTGGGATAATCTCACGGTCTCTCACAAAGACCCCGTAACCGGCCTGTACGAGCAGGAATTGGTGTTCGTTCGTCTTTACTATTACCAATCCAAAAACGCGCTCAGCCACATTAATCTATGGGGTGTGGGGCTCTGGGTCCACGAAAAAGAGATCGTCCCGGGCAATGATGAGGAGACTAGACGGCTGCAAAACAAAGAAATTTCCAAAGCCGCCGAATACCATTCAAATCACTTTGAACAGCGGTGGAACGTTTCTGAACTGCAACATGATCAGCAAGAAAATGGAGGTCTGAAATGGCAAATGGCGTAAGGGTTTCACCCAACAAGTCCTTTAAAACGCACTCTGACGATCTCTACTCCAAGTTCGCGGACCTCATGGACTCGCTCCAAGAACTTGCGAGGGAGAAAGGGCTTTCGGCTTCTGACATTGCTGAGATCATGCATGCCAGCACGGCCCAGATTGAAGAATTTGAGCATTACGATTCCGATCCCACGTTGCGGATGGTGAGGCTCTACGCGCTAGCTATCGGCGCAGACATCAGTTTCACGGTTTCAGACAGGGATGCAAAAAGCGGCATCTCTCAAGACGCCAAAACGTCTTACTCAACGAAAACGGTCTCCAGGAAAAAATTTCGCAAGGACAAGGTCCTCTTGGTGACGAAATCGGAAACTAGTAGGCAATGGCAAACGAGGACAACATGAACGCAAAATTTGCTCTTGATGATGTTCAGGTCAACGAACTCTACGCGAAGCGAAAGTCTGTCGACCAGGGAGATACCGAAGAGAGTGACCTGACAAGTGCCAGTGATAGTTCCGCAAGCCCCGTTGAGGTGACAGCGGAACAGGAAGCACAGCTTCAGACACTTATCCCTGGCCCTCATACTGACTTGCCAGCCGACTTGGCCATAGCAGCACTAAAAATTCGCTTAGACTTCCCATTTGGTGAGCTTTTCGCAGAAGTAGAAGGAAAATATACTTTCGCCGGGGAAAGTGGAGAGCTAGTTACTGAAAAAGAGTTTTTAGAGTTCCTCAATGCAGAAGGTCTCGTGGAGCTGACCGCCTATGTGCGAGCTTCCTTCACTGATTTGGCTGCACGAGTCTTTCGTGGCGTCGTGGTGTTACCGAGTTTTAAGGAGTTGGGGCTGAGTTTCTCCACCGACGATAAAGTCGATCACGTAGACAACGGAAACCAATAAAAGCAATGCTCGCACCAAGAACTCAGTGTGCTTCGGTCAAACGAAAAGCTTCTATCCTTTTGCGCATTGCACACCGTTCAGTACCGAGTCAGACTAGATAGACAGTCACCTCATTGCAGCGCGCCTGATCCCTATCACGGGTCCTTCTCACAACCAACCCCGTCACCATCGCGTGTTGCGACCGGCTATTTGGTAGCAGTGTCGTGACTATCTGGTAGCACTTCAGTGAGTATCTGGTAGCAGCTCAGGGGGCTCGGGGTGATACTTCCGGTAGCCGCACCACTCGGGTGCGGCGTGTGACTGGAAGGAGTCCGCTGATGACGGATTACCGTGCGGTGATGACGCTGCTGATTAGGAAGCGTTCTTACCGCCAGATTGAAGACCAGCTCGGGTGCTCGCACCGCGCGATTTCCCGAGCGAACCAAGCGCTGCGAAGCCTTGGCCTGACCACTGCCCAGCAGGTCGCGGCGTTGACCGATGACGAGTTGGCCGAGATATTCGTTGACAAACGCACCAGCGGGCAAGGCGAATTCGTCCCGATTGACTTTGACGCGGTCGTCAAAGCACGCACAGGGCGTACGAAGCAAACACTGCAAGTATTGTGGGCTCGCTACACCACCACCCCAGCCCAGCCGGGTCAGCGTCACTACAGCTACGACCGGTTCCGCCAGCTAGTTGCCTCCCATGTCGATGCTGCCGGGCTTAGCGCGCGGATCACCCATGCACCAGGGCATACGATGCAGGTGGATTGGGCAGGAACCAAGATGCGCCTGTACGACCCTGCGGGCACGCCGGGTGCGAAAGTCAATATTTTCGTCGCTTCGCTGCCGTATTCAGGGATGTTGTTTGCGTGTGCGTGTGTTGACCAGCGTCAACAGTCCTGGCTTGATGCCCATCGTCAAGCGTTTGACTACTTCGGTGGAGTCTGTCAGGTTGTTGTCCCCGATAACGCGTCAACAGCATCAAACGCGATTAGTACTGCCGATAGGAATCGGAAGGTCAACGACACCTACCAGCAGTTCTTGGAGCACTACAACACAGCAGCACTTCCCACACGCGCGCGCCGACCGAAGGATAAAGCAAATGTGGAAGCTGCGGTAAAGATCGTCACCCACAAAGTCATCCACACCCTTGAAGGCCACCAGTGCGTTGACGTAGACGAGCTCAACGAAAAGATTGTGGACTTAGTCGACGCGATCAACACCTCCGTGCCGTTTCGCAGCCAGCAGTCAAGCCGCAGGGATCTCTTTGAACAACACGAACAGCATCTGCTTGCTGATCTGCCGCAAACCCCGTGGCAGCACACCGAGTGGAAGCGTGCGAAAGTAGCCCCAGATTTCCATATCACGGTTGCAACCGTGCGCTACTCCGTTCCGCATCAGCTTGTTGGCCGCACTGTCGATGTACGCATCACAGGCCAAGTCTTGACCGTCTTTGATCAAGGCACGACCGTGGCAACGCATCGGGTTTCGCATAAGCGTGGGGCCTATGTCACTGACTATGAGCACATTCCATCGACAATGGACTCCACTCGTGGGCTGTGGACAAGCGACTACTTTTATCGCGAAGCCAGCAAAACCGGCCCGGCAACACGCAAGGTCATCGAAGAACTCATCGCGGCAAAAGCCATCCCGGCCCAGGCGTACCAGTCCTGTAGAAACGTGCTGTCGATGGGCAAACACGGCAACAAACCAATCCTGGAAGAGGCATGCCAGCGCTTAATGGCCAACGACGGCAGCCGACGTGCAGTGTCATATACCGCAGTCAAAAACATGATGGCCGCCATACGCAAAGAACACGCCACCCGGCCCCGCGGGTTAGACCAGGCCCCGCGCAGCACCACAACCAACCAGCCCACCGCCCCTGCAGTCACCGACCGGGATACCACCGGCGCGTTTCTCGGCGGTGCAGACCAGTTCAGCATCGAAAACCTCACCAAGAAAGGACACTAAGCCCATGTCATCACCAACCCCACCAACAGATCGCTTCCTTGACGAGTCCGTCCTGCCCGACTTCACCGCGCTGCGGATGACTGCCTTTGGACAAAGCGTCATCGAGATTGCCAACGATCCCGCATTCGACGCATGGACGTTTTCCCAAAAGGTGCTCTACGCACTCGATAAAGAAGTCGCGGCCAGGCGCGAACGACGCATCAACAAACTACTGAAAGCATCCCGATCGCCAAACCTTGATGCTTGCCTTGAAAACGTGGTCTGCACGCCTGACCGCAACATCAACCCCGAGCAAGTCAGCAGACTCGCTCACGGACAATGGTGCCACCTGGGCCAAAACATTGTCATCCTGGGCAAATCCTCAGTCGGCAAAACCTACCTCGCCCAAGCCTTGATCACAGCAGCATGCCGCAAGGACTACTCCGCACGCTTCTACCGCACCGACATGCTCGCCGCCGAACTAGCAGTCCTCCAACCCGATGACCCCGCACGGTTAAAGTTCATCCAGTACCTCCACGACGTCGACGTCTTAGTCCTCGATGACTTCCTGACCACACCAGTAGATGCCGCAACCGCGCACCAACTTCTCAACATCCTCGCCGCGCGTGAAAGCAAAGTCTCAACGATTGTGACCTCACAATTCACCCCACTGGAGTGGTACAAATCCATCCCCGATGCCGTGATCTCCGAGTCAATCCTCAACCGACTCGTCTCCGGTGCGGAGATCATCACACTCGAAGGACCAAACATGCGCCTGACCACCAACGCATAACCACCAACAACGCCTGAGTGGGGACACCGCTACCGGATACTCACTCAGGCGCTACCAGATACTCACCACACCGCTACCATTTCAATCTTCTGAACACCGGGCCGGGCCGAAGGAGTCGGCCCGGCTGTTTGCTTTATTCGTCCGGCTCCATTGAGGCGGTGGCTTTGCGCATGTCGAAGTCTCCTATGCGGATTCGATGCCCGTTGTTGAGGCGGCTAACTAGGGAGTCAGCTCCGATTCTGTCGGGAAGTGCTTCGATCCAGTAGGCGGCAGCTGATTGGGAGGAGATAAGTGTTGGGAGGCGTCCGTCGCGGTCGAATATGATCTTGCTTAGGTCTTCTTGCCCGCGCTGGTTGATGCTCATGGTCATAAAGTCGTCGATGATAAGGACATCGACATTGATCAGTTTCCGCATCTTATCGAGGTAGTTTTGGTCAGTCGGTGAGAAGACCGCCAACATGTCTACGAGTTGGCCTAGCCGGTAGTAGGCCACGAAGTATCTGTTATCCTAGACGTGCAAATGGAAATCACGCGGTGAATAACCGCCTGTCCTTCCATTCCTTCTTCAAGAGGCGCTCCCCGACTATCGGGTTGAGCGCCTCTTCCCATTCCCAGTTGAAAGGGTTAAAGCGTTCAGGCCAGTTAGACTTTTGCCACTTAACCCTCTTATGGGTTAAACCCTCTTATGGGTTAAACCCTCTGAAACGCTGGCTGGGAGAGCTCTCCCATGCTTGCCGTTCATCCCGGAACCATTGGGGTACTACGCCTCTCAAGACAGTCCTAATTGGCTACTCTCGGAAGGAATCTGTGAGATAGTAATCCCCGTGAAGAAACCTGTCATTTGCATTGCCACTGCCGTAGCAGTAGCTGTCAGCCCAGTTGCCACTATTACGCCCGCTCATGCGGCCCCAGCCTCGCCAATCAACCAGCAGGATGAAGACAAGACTGAGGCCATTGTCAGTGGCGTCATCGGAACCCTCGTTCTTTTGGCCGCAGGCGCGGGTGGCGCTTGCTGGGCAATGCAGCAAGGCATCATTGCGAATCCTGCACCGCAGTTCATTCCGTGCCACCCGGCGCCAGCCCCTGCTCCGGCACCGGCACCTGCGCCAGCACCTGTTCCTGCACCACCTGCTCCACGTGTCGAGGCGGCCCCGGCGCCGGCTCCTGCGCCTGCTCCCCGTCCGGCACCGCGCACCAAGATGTACCCGAACTGCCGAGCTGTCTGGAACGATCTCGGTCGCCCGATCTACCGCAATGACCCCGGCTTTGGCAGCCACCTTGATCGCGACGGCGATGGCAAGGGCTGCGAACGCCGCCCACGCTAGCGCCAGCAGCTGAAAGCAGCCGAGCTAACAACCTAACCAGAAAGAAAATCCAGCCCGCCTCGCAAGAGTCTGGGCTGGATTTCTATCTATCGCGGGTCCTTCTCGCAACCTACCCCGTCACCATCACGGTCCAGGTGGCTGTCGTAACCCGGTTGTCCCGCGTGGATTGGCCCGCCGATGGCGTCCCACACCGCCCTGCAGTTCCTGTAATACGCGGAAGGTTGCTGCGGCGCCTGCGCAGGTGCGACGAACTGCTGCGGGACTACTTCCTGTTCAGCGCGTTCCCGCTCAATCCGCTCCTGCTCCAGGCGCTGCTCCTCGGCCACACGCGCACGCTCAGCAGCTTCCCGCTCCTCCGCCAAGCGCGCCTCCTCCGCCCGGCTCGCTTCAGCTTCAGCAGCCTCCCGCTCACGCTCAGCAGCTCCCTCATCAGCTGACGTAGTCACGAACACCGCAGACGTACTCGCGGCCGGCGAGACAGAGGAAGACACAGTCGTCGGCGGAGTACTCGACGACCCCGAATCACCGTCTTCCTCCAGCGGCGTGATCACCGTGCCAACAACGAGAGCGACGATGCTGCCAATAGTCACCACCGGCCAGTGACGATTCACTTTCCGAGGCGGCTGCACACCACTCATCCCCTGCAGCACCACCCGGTCAGCATCAGTGAGAAACTGCGCGAGGTTCTCGTTGGTCTGCAGTGTCTCCCGATACTGGCGAAAAGCCTTTTCATCCTTCGCCGTGCAGTACATCCACCATGCACTGGGGGCAAAGAATGCAAGGCCAAACAGGATGAATCCCGCGGCCTCTGCGAAAGATCCCCCATCAACAACTCCAACAAGGATGCTAAGGAAGCCCCAGAGGAACCCGCCCCACGCCAGAATTCTCTTCCAGGTTTTCGGCTTCTCGCCGACAACCGGATCGTCCACGTTAGGCAAAGCGGTCACGCTACAGCTACCTCCTGGCGCTCATGGCGGGGACGGTTCCGCCAGCTCTAACTAGGAATCAGTTAACCACGAATCACACCCCAAAGCACCCCACACAACACCCCAAAGCACCCCACACAACACCCCACAAAACCCCAAACCACTAAGGCAAGATCAACCCGGAAATAATCCCCACCGCGAAAGCACCGGCGAGGACAAAAATCCACCAAGGCTTAATCACACTGGGCAGTTCCACACCGCGCGTTCCTTGGGTCTCCTCGTAATCTGCAGCCGCCACCAACGGATTGTGATACCCGTTTCGGTGCAACGTCTCCAGGTATTCACGAACTGTCTTTCTGTCCTTAAACGACGCGTAATACCACCACACCCCCGGCAGAAAGAACGCCAGCCCAAACAGCAGCATGCCTACAAATACCCGCCATACAAACGCCTGTGGGGCGTAATCGGTTGCAAAGATGTCCAGCACAATGATCGTGAACCCAAACAGCGCCGCCGCCGTGGCCCAGAATCCTTCCCACAGGCTGATCTTGAGATACTCGTCAGCCCAATCCTCTGTATTTGCTGGTGTGCTCACGTTGAGTTACCTCCTCGTGCGTCTCGGCCGAAGTGCCCCACCTGCCGTACTTAGGGTGCAGTAAACCACGGTACGCCCCACCAGACCCGGGTGCTCTACCAAGTCCCAGAAGCTTCACACCGCATGTACGGGAAATCTCAACCCACCCCCCACAGCCACTCACCGAGTCTCTGCACACCAGCATTTTTCACTGAGAGCCCAGCTCATTTCTTCCGTTTAGCTTTCACAAGCCAGCAAGATACGCATCAATTTCCTGAACCAACTGTGGAGACGACAGCTCAAGACCGAGTTTGATTTTCTTTTCCTCGGACAACCACTCGTTGACGGAGTACAGGTTCCAAGGTTTCTGGGGATTCTCCCCACCACCAACACTCCACGTCAGTGAGACCTGCGCGTTCTCGCTCCATTTCTTTGCTTCTCTAAGCTCAACGCCAACCAACCGCGCTATATCGGCAATATCCACCGGTAGCGGTTCAACCCGTTTGATTTCCAAAGCACATTGATCCTTCAAGCGGCGAATGACACGTATTGCTTGTTCGTATTGACGCCCGGCTGCAGCCCCCAAATCGACCTCAGCCATAACTACACCGTTCTGAAGAACAAATGACGCTTCAGGCATTCGCTCTTCGATAGCGCTAATACGCTCTTCATCGCTGAAATCTATCCCATCTACTTCCAGCCTCAGCACCGTCGCCAACTCTGATCCCATAACCACAACCTACAGCCCCACAGCCACTCACCCTCAGAGCCAGTTTGCTTATCGACGCCACCGTCCACCACCACAACTGCCCACCCCAACTACACTGACCTCGTATAACCCCCACCCCGATCCCGTGGAGCGCTCATGTCAGATGTGCACGATCTTGAGGCCCGCGTGCAGCGTCTAGAGCGCGCGCTTGCGAAACTGCTCGGCACGGACGACCTCGAGGCCTTCCTCGCACCACCAGCGCCAGCAGCACCACCAACACCAACACCAGCGCCCACACCAACCAACCCCAACCCCAGCACCACCCACGCCGAAACCGCCACAGTCTCCAACGCCTCCTCCCCAGACGCAAAGCTCCGCCTGTTCGCCGACTACTTCCGTGGCCGCGAGGACGTGTACGTAACCGCTTGGCAAAACGGCGAGAAGAAAGGCTGGTCGCCGGCCTCCTACGGCCGTTATAACCGGGACAACCCGAACCTTAAGCCGCTTACCCCGCAGGTCCTCGAGCAGCACCTTCGCCGCGACAACACCCTCCACGTCGGCCTGTACCCGCTGTGCCAAGGCGATACTTGTTTCCTCCTGGCGTGCGATTTCGACGACGCTGACTTCCGCACCGCCGCCCGCACTTACGCTGACACGTGCCGCGAGTTCGGCCTCGACCCGCTCATCGAGATCTCGCGCTCCGGCACCGGCGCCCACGTGTGGCTTTTCTTCAACGAGCCAGTCCCCGCCTCCCTCGCCCGAACCGTAGGTATCGGCCTCCTCGCCAAGGCCAGCCCGAAGCAGTACTTCGCCAGCTTTGACCACTTCTTCCCCTCCCAGGACACCCTGCCGGGCAAGCGCCGCGGCTTCGGCAATCTCATCGCGCTCCCGCTCGCCGGTCAGCATCGCGCTGAGCAGCGCACTGTCTTCGTCAACCATGACTTCGAGCCCGCCGAAGACCAGTTCGCCGCCCTTGCCAACACGACCAAAGCCTCCAAGCGCAAGCTCAAGGAGATCGCAGCAGAACTCCAACCGGACCCGGAAACCCAGCTGCCCCAACCACCGACCAAGGCAGAACTCAAAGCCCTCAAACGCACCGGCAAGGTCCAAGTAACGCACGATTCCCGCGTCCACATCAACCTCGAGGGCGTCGACGCCACCACCGCCAACGCGCTTCGCCACCTTGGCGCGATCCCCAATCCGCAGTTCTACATCCGCCAGGCCCAGCGCCTGTCCACGTACCAGACTCCCCGCCTGATCATTCGTTTCGACGAACACGACAACACCCTCACACTCGACCGCGGCACCTTAGACGACGCCATCAGCATCCTCAAAACCGCCGGCTACACCGTTACTCGCCGGAGCAAAACCCCAAAGCCGCGAACTATGCCAGCCAAGTTCACCGGCGAGCTCTACCCCGCGCAGCGCACCGCCGTCAACGCAATGCGCAAACACCGCACCGGCGTTCTCGTCGCCCCACCCGGCGCCGGCAAAACGGTCATGGCCTGCGCACTAATCGCACACCGCCAAGTCCCTACCGCCATCATTGTCCCCAACGTAGAGCTCGCCGCCCAGTGGCGCGACGCGCTCTCCACTTTCCTTAAAAGCCACGAAGACACGCCCGCCATCGGCCAACTCGGAGGCAAGTCAAAGAAACTCAGCGGCGACATAGACATCATCACCGCCCAATCCATCAGCCGCGCCGACTCCCGCACGCAGTTCCTTGCCGACTACGGCTACATCATCATTGATGAATGCCACCGCGTCGGCGCCGCCGGCTTTACCCGCGTACTCGCAGACCTCAACGTCCGCTTCGTCACTGGGCTCACCGCCACCCCATTTCGCTCCGACGGTCTCGACGAACTCCTGCCGCTTATCTGCGGCCCCATCCGCCACACCATGGAGATCGAGCGCCCCGGCCCGAAGCACTACGTCGTACAGACCACCGAGTTCACCTTTGATGAGCCCCACCTCTACTGGCCCGACCTCGACAACGCACTTGCCGCCGACCAAACCCGCAACACCCTAATCGCCAAGACCATCGCCCGCGCCGCCACCAGCGGCCTGAACGTCCTCGTCTTGGTCAAGCGACGCGAGCACATCACTGCGCTCGAAACGCTCCTCGCCCGCAATCACCCGGATCTCCCAGTCCCCGTCTTCACTCTCCACGGCGCACAGCAGGCGAAAGACCGCAGCGCCACCCGCAAAAAGCTCAACACCACACCCCGCTTCGTACTCATCGCGATGACGCAGATCGCCGGCGAGGGCGTGGATCTGCCAGCGCTCGACGCGCTCGTTCTCGCCGCCCCAGTCGCGTTCAAAGGCAACGTCATCCAACAGATCGGCCGCGTCACTCGCGGCACCGAAACGTCCGCCACGGTTTTCGACTTCCACGATCACCACGTCCCCGCGCTCACCGCCGCATTCCGCAAGCGTCGCTCCGTCATCCGAACCCAAGGCTTCACCGAATAACCAGAGCTTTTGCTTATCGACGCCCACCAGCTCCCCACCCACCGCCACTCTAGGTGAGGTGAGCAGTCCAAAGGTGTAACGCTTCTGGCGTGGGATGATCGGCGTACCGGCCTATCCGTGCGGATGGAAACCATTGCGATAGCGGTACGGGGGTCGATTTTGGATTACTCATTGTGGAGTGGCTAGTCTTTATCTCGAAAGCCTCGGAACGATCCCTGCACTACGAAAGTGGGAGTAAATCGCCGAGGTTATTGATTTTTCCGGACAACTAATGAAGCGTCCTGGGCGAAAGAACAACTCAAACGACGCGGCCACCCAGACGGGCGACCAGCCACATACGACACCCACATCGACAACGAATGGAACCCCAGCTTAGGCATCAGAAAAGGCTGGGCAGGACGCCCCTAAATCCACACGAAATGTCCCTTAACCCGGCTTTTGCTTACCGACGCCCACCTGAACCCCAAAATACAAAACGCCGCTGGACGGAAACTTTCCTTTGTCCAGCGGCGGTCACGTGGGGCCAGCGGGGCTCGAACCCGCGACCAGCGGATTATGAGTCCGCGGCTCTAACCGACTGAGCTATAGCCCCTTGAGCACTAGTTGCGCAGCGATAACTATAGCTTGCTTCCCCTGCCTTTCTTTCATTGGTGGTTGAAGTTTTCTCAGAGCCGGTAAGGTAAGCGCCATGTATCAATTCATCGTCGGAGCTGCAGCTGGTTACGTTTTGGGGACGAAAGCAGGGCGTAAGCGCTATCACCAGATTGTTAACGCAAGCCAGGCGGTGATGAACTCACCAATTACAAAGTCGGTGACCAACTCCGCCCGCAGGGCCATTGCAAACAAGATTGACCCGGAGCCGCGCATGAAAGAGGTTCGCGGCCGCAAGCGCGGCGGAGACCAGATCCTCGAACCGGATCACGACTAGTTCGCAACTACAACTGGGCCTACTGCGCCACAAGCTTTGCGACGATGCCGTCCAGGATGTCCTTCTCACTGATGATGAAGCTAGAGGCACCCGCGGCATCCGCAAACGCAACCATCAGTTCCTCAACAACCGTGGAGCCAGAACCAATCACATCGGCGCGACCCGGGTGCATCACAGGATCCTCAAGACGCTGAGCAGCAGTCTTCAAACGCAAGTCAGTAGTGACCTCACGCATGCGCTCAAACGAGATCTCTAACATGTGAATCCGCTCAGGATCGTAAGTAGGCAGGTGCTGAGCAATCGCAGCAATCGTTGTAAACGTACCCGCACACCCCACAAACGTCTGGGCCTGTGCAAAAGGCACCTCGGCAGCCGCCTCAGCAATACGCTCACGAATGTAGGCACGGGCAGCTGAAGTCTCTTCCTCCGTCGGCGGATCCGTACACATGAAACGCTCAGTCACGCGCACACAACCCATACGAGTGGAAACTGCGTGGCCGTCCATGACGAACTCGGTAGAACCACCGCCAAGGTCAATCACGCAGAAAGGTCCACGCGCCGGATCAATATCAGCGGTTGCGCCGGCAAACGACAGTGCAGCTTCCTCCTCCCCAGTGATCACCTCCGCTTGGGCACCAGGTTGGATACGGCCAAGCAGATCACAGGTCATCGCTAAGAAATCCTCGCGGTTGGAAGCGTCACGAGTTGCAGAAGTAGCAACCATCCGAACCTTGGATACGCCCTCGCGCTCCATGGTGTCTACGTACGCAGCGAGTGCTTTACGGGTCCGCTCAATTGCATCCGGGTGAAACCGCCCCGATTCATCAACACCCTGTCCCAAGCGAACGATCGTGTTCTCACGAGTTACTTCACCAGTAGCAGTGTCGTGAATCAACAGGCGAATCGAGTTTGTGCCGCAATCTACCGCTGCGACACGAGTGGCAGTGGCACTCATGCCAGCCCCTCCCCTGCCTCTTCAAGCGTGATACCGAGGTCTGCAAGCGTCGGCCAATCTGCTGGGATAGCAGTACCACGCAGGTCACCATGCTCCGCGGCAAGAGCAACCGCCTCGGTACCGAAGCGGAAGTGATCAGGGCCTTCTGCAAGCGCGTAAGCAATGAGCACGTGCAAGCACTTCACACGATCCGGCATACCGCCGCCAGAAAAGTCCGTACCTAAGTCATGCAGGGCATTGCGCTTAGCCAAGAAGTGCTCATGGGCCGCCTTGTAATCCGCGCGAAGCGCCTCACCCTCTTCGGTATCTGCGTTGAGACGAGCCTCCATCCACTTCATCACCTGAGCAACCTCCAGGCGTGATGCTTCAGCGGTCAGACGCGGCTCCGTCAGGTAGTAAAGGGTGGGAAACGGAGTGCCATCGTCAAGCTTGGGCTCCGTTTTCACTACTGCCGGCTGGCCGTCAGGCGTGCGGTAGGAAACTTCCAAGACGCCACGGGGTGTGCGGCCGAGCTGAGTAGTGATGGTGTCAATATCTTGCTGGGTGACAGACATGCAATCGATGCTACTGGGCAGGCCCTACGGGGCGCAGTTTTGGTCTCGCGCCACCACGCCTTGAACGCTGTCCCGGTCGCGAGATCAGCGCAACTTGATCCGATTCTCCGCATTCCTAGAGCAAACGCATAGCACCAATCAACCCTTAACTGGCTCCTCATCAAGACTAAATCCCATCGTTTTCAACGGGTCCACCATCTAAGTGCTTTAACTGGGAGAGAAGACGTCAAGCTGGACTTGCTTGCAACGGGGCTGCACCCTGATGAAGTTGCGGCTACGGGGTGGATAGGGAAACGGTGGGGCTAGCCCCGTTTGGCTATGCCCGCCGTCTCCCCTCGGCGAACTCGTTCGATATCGCCAGTACGTCAGGTGCTCGCCAGGCGCGAGTCCGCTTATCCAGCTGCGCCCCAGCAACGTTGCCAGCTCGTTCTAGCGTTTCCAAGGTGTTTCCCGCTGAGACCGATGATGGCGCCTGGTCGCCCCAACTACACTGATGCCGACCGCACCTACAACGAACAAGGTGGTTTCCATGCAAGGCGCACGCCCGATCATCCAAGTGTTTGATGGACAGCACCGCGAGCTCATCATTCCTGTCTACCAACGAAATTATGACTGGCAGCGGAAGCAGTGCGAGCAGCTTTTCGATGATTTGGAGGCAATCATTCGCGAGGGCCGAGAGGCTCACTTCTTTGGTGCGATTGTGGGCGGAGGAACATCCTTTGAGTGGTTAGTTATCGACGGTCAGCAGCGCCTCACCACCGTCAGCATTTTGATGCTCGCGCTGGCGAAGGCGATCGAGAACGGAGACATCCGGGCTGATGACGAATCCTTGGGTGTGAAAATTGTGGATTCCTTCCTCATGATCGGTGATCAACGGCAGGAGGTCCGGTTCAAGCTCAAGCCAGTCAAGGATGACAAGAAGGCGTATGACGCACTGTTTGGGGAGCCGTCGGGGTACGTGGCGGCGTCGAATATTACGGCGAACTTCAAGTACTTCCAGGACAGGTTGCGGGCGACAGCATATACGGCGGATGAAGTTTGGGGAGCTATAGAAAAGCTGCAGGTAATGCTGCTTGAACTGGATAAGGATGATGACCCTCAGCGGATCTTTGAGTCGTTGAACTCGACGGGCTTGGATCTGACTGAGGCCGATAAGGTGCGTAACTTCATTCTGATGGGGCATGCGCCGAAGGTGCAGGAGAAGCTCTACGAGAACTTGTGGAACCCCATTGAGGCGAATGCGAAGTTCCGCACGTCGGCGTTTATTCGCAGGTACCTCACGACGAAGTACGCGCGCACGCCGCGCGAGAAGGATGTGTACGAGGAGTTCAAGAAGTATGTGAAGCGCTCCGGCAAAGGTACTGAGCAGGTGTTGGAGGAGCTCTACGAGTTTTCGCGGTACTACAACGAGATTCAGGAGCTGAACACGGGGCTTGCGAAGGCCGACCGGATTCTGCGGCGCATGCAGCCAATCCTCGGCGATGTGACACTGCCGTTCCTCATGCCCGTGCTACGCGACGTCCACGCTGGGTACATCACCGAAGACGATTTTTGTAACGTGCTCAGCATCATTGAGTCGTTCATCGCGCGTCGCTTCATCATCGAGATGCCAACGAATGCGCTGAACAAGATCTTTGCGACGGTCTACTCCGAAGTTACGAAGCTGCGTAAAGACAACGACACTTTTGCTGACGTGTTCGCATGGGTCATCCGCCGCCGCACCAGCAGCGGCCGCGTCCCGTCCGACAGCGAGGTACGCGCCGCACTGGAGACGCGCAATATGTACAACATCAAGTCCTCCTGGAGGAACTACATTTACGACGTCCTCGAAAACGGCAACTCGCGTGATACCCGCGACATCGCCCAAAGTCTCGAAAGCGGCGACATTTCCATCGAGCACATCATGCCGCAAACGCTGACCGAGGAATGGAAAACGGCGCTTGGGCCTGACGCTGAACGCATACATAGCGAATGGTTGCACCGCATCGGCAACCTAACCGTGACCGGCTACAACTCCAGCTACTCGAACAAGCCGTTCTCCGTGAAGAAGTCCACGGACAAGGGATTCGACTCGTCCCCGTACCGCCTCAACCACAGACTCAAAGAGACCACGACCTGGGGCGAAGCCGAGATGCAGCAACGCACGGAAGACATCGTCACCGCGGCTCTGGACTACTGGCGCATGCCAACGACGACGTTCACCCCGCCTCAAACCGTGCTCCCCACCGAAGCGATGGGCGACTCAGGCGAGTTCACTGGACGGTGGATCGTTGGGATCCAATACCAAGACTTCTCCAAAACGGTATCAACCTGGGCAGACATGGTTGTTGCTCTACTGCAGCACCTCCTTCGCGACCACCGCTCCGAGCTCCTCGCCCTCTCCAACGATGCCGCGCTACTACACACCGAGTTCGACCCGGAGCGTCTACCGCGCGGCCGCCGAGTTGTTGACGACGCCCTCGCCGTCGACGTCGGCAACAGCACCTCAGTAAAAATGGGGCTACTGCGCTTCATCTTCAGCCGACTCGACCTGGACGCCGACGAGCTCGAGTTCCGGTTCAGGGCTACCGATCAAGATGATGCGGACGAGCCGGAGCAGCCTGCGGCGAAGTACGACGGACTGCTGAAGTTCGTCGCCGAGCTTGATGAAGCCGCCGAGTTGCAGTCGCCACTGGAGGACACGGACGCGCTGCGGGCCCAGTTCATGGAAGAGTTTGCGAAATATACGCCGGAGGCACCAGACGCGAGTGTCGCGAATCTGACGCTGCTGCAGATCACCGAGCAGGTGTCGCCTGAGTCGGCCACGGAGCTGCAGGCGATTTCGGTGATCCAGAAGGTCATTCAGGCAGCCCAGTTCGTTGGCCCTACCGTGATCCACGACGCGATTATCGACGGTGCCCTCACCCAGTGGGTGCGGAGGCTGGAGGCGTTCTGAGGTGGCTGCCACGGGAGTGGCCGGCGAGTCGCGACGGAGACCACCCCGAGCATGCGAGGAAGACACTTGCTGACCACGAACGATGCCGAGAATACCTGCGGGTATAGGTCAGGAGGGAAGGGCTAGATCAGCGACTCCCAAGAATGTCCGGCGCGGTAGCTAATATTTATATGTGCCTGAAAACCGTATAGCCCGAAAACAGGACTTAGCCGAGCTTCTCAACGCTGTACCCACGACTGATACCGTGGTTGACCAGCTGCGGAACGCCTCAAACATTCTCGCACGCGCCATCAGTGACCTCAGGGCGCCCTACCTCACTCGAGTCGAAGAGCCTCAGTTTATTGTGGCGGATCTTAATATCGGCACGCGCGGGTTTGAAGTGCTCGACCAGTTTTTCAAACATTTGATTGAAGCGACGGAAGGGTCTGAAGAACAGGCGAAGGGGCTCATCGATAGACACTCGATGGTGGTGCTTGCTGCGCTGGTCCACCACGCGTTGACAAGCGGCGACGCATCGTTCTGGGACAGTTTCCTACACAAGTTTAACTTGGGTGAAGATCACTGGCTGCCTCAGCTGACACGTGATCGGCTGCGTTCCTGGCTCACAAGGGCACGACTCGACCCGTTTGATTACGTTTCTTTTCCGGGACGTGATTACGTCGCAAAGATTTATTTGCATGCTGGAATCTCAGCAAAGGATGCGCAGACCGTCGTTGAGCTGATTCAAAAGCTCCATCGCGATGGGATGAGGTTCGAGGATGCCCACCAATTTGCGCAGTATGTGCACGGTGATGCAGTTCGGCGTGACCTCCCGTTCACACTCCAGAACCTGCTGAAATACAGTGGCGAACGCGCCATCAACATTCTTGAGCGCTTCTACGAACTCGCAGAGTTCTCGCGTTCAGCCCCTGGTTGGGAAGACGCTTTCGAGCCGGGCTATACCGCCTCCCTCCCTGAACCTGCGTTCACCACGGTTGTGGATCTGCTCGTCGGCCGCGAACTGGCAACTCAAGAAGAGCCGATTGCTGCGAGGGCTGCTAAACAGAGTGCCGTACCAACGGTTCACGTTGATCTGGAAAACGGGGTGATTGAGTTCGTTATCCCCGCTGTACCGGCAATGGAAGATGTCGACGCCCATGAAATCAAGCACGCCTTCCTTTTTGACTCCCGACGCATCGAAATCTCCCAACCGCGCGACTACACCACGCTCGGGTTCCAGGAAGTCCGCGTCCCGATCAGCGAGCAAACTCGGAACATTTATGGCCTCCGCGGTGGCAGCATCAAAAAGATCGCTCAGGTATTAGATCCCGAACGGCCATTTCTGTTTCTCCGTCAAAGCGGACAGCTGCGGAGAAATCAGAAAGAGTTGACCGGTTCTTCCGCGTACATCCTGATGCCTGGCAGCGCGAAGCTTTCAAGCAACCACCCGGAAATCTCTTCCATACCCGTTGATGGCTGGCACGGGTGGCGCATTCGCCATCTTCGTCTGCGAAATGAGCCTCTCAAGATCCTAATCGGGTCGAAGCAACACACTATCCCGGTGAATCGCGTTCGGACTCCGCAAACAGACTTCGCGGCCGTTGCACTCGAGCATGTTGTTGGGCTGAATCACCACCCAGTGCTGCACACCATCCCATCAATTACCCTGCCCGACGACGGCGCAACCTGGTCAATCAAATGTACTCACCGCGTCAATGGCACCCCTAGCTCTGAAGACTACGAAGTCTACGAGTACGAAGTGGAAGAGTACGGCACACCAATTCCGCTACTCGACGCCTGCGACGACCCTTGGGTCGGCGTATTCGACTACAGCATTTTCCGGAATGGAAGCCTCAACGAGACCTACACCATCAACATCGCCGAGGGGCTTAAGGCCTCCCTCACGTACCAATCCGCAGAGGCCCTGCCATACCGGATCCTCATCCCCAAGCCCGGGAAAAACTTTTCTTCAGGTGGCACGCTCAGCCCAGCATTTGTAACGTTTGACGACGCAACCCACTCCGGCCTCCGGCTTCCTTCAGCCAACAAGCGCACAACACACAACGGCGCACCGAAGACATTCCGGGTCTCTAACGCATCAGCCTCAGACACGTACTTCCTTGACGTTCAGGTCAACGCTCCAGCCATGGCATTCCGCATCCCCACAGTAGACCGGGCAAATGTATGGCGCTCCGAGCCACTCACGTTCAACATCGACGACTTGGAGACCACCGGATTATTCGAGCTCCGCTTCCCAGAACCGGCTTTTGAGGTCAGTGCGCACATTATTGAAATGAAGGCAGGCACGCACCGCGTTCTCCGTAGCATCAGCCTAAGCTCCAGCTATAAGAAACACCGCTGGCAGACAAGCGTGACCAGCCTTACCACTGGTTTGGAGAGTGGCCGGACCTACGTACTCGCAGTGAGCTGGTACAAGGAGACCGAATACGATGCGTACGTTCGCCAGAACTCGAATCGTCGTGGCAAATTCCGGCCTGGGGAAGTTGAACGAACAAACATCTTCGCTCCCATCGCGCGGCTGTCACGCGCAAAACTTCTCAAAGAAGTGAAAGTAGACGGTGCCGAAGCGGTACTGACAGCAGGACGAACGACTGAACGGGGAATCGATCTCCGCGCATGGCTCCTGTTCGAACCCGAAGCACCCGCACAGGAGCTCAAGGTGCAGGGAAACACGGCTGAACTTCCGGAAACGCTGCTCGGGAAAGGCCCTCTCATCTTCGACGCGAAAGAAAAGGCCTTCCTATCTACATGGGCATCCCCGTTCCCATCGCGGCAGGCGTTCGTTGTGGACGATGGGACCGTGAACAGCTTTGTCGGCCCTCACAACGCAGACATCTGGCTCTACCAGCCAATGTCTAAAAACGCCCTGCTCCCGGGTGAGCTTAAGAAGGTGTGGGAAACACGGAGAAAATTCCACCACGTCATCAACACACACAGTGATTCGATGTTGGACTTCAATGAGGCCACACAGCTCCACCTGCGCCACAACCCGCGCGCGTCACTGGAGGTGCTCGACGCGACATCGCTGTCTCAGAATGAACAGGTTGCAATGCTGCTCGCCACCAGGCTGATATATGACAGTTTTGCCTCACCAGAAACCAGCGGCCCATTCCACCCGGCTCCATGGATCGCGGTGCTCCAGGAAATGAATGACCTATGCACCCTCCATGAACGCACCGCCACCCCGGAAACACTACAAGAAATAGAGGCCTCACAGGCTTTCCTGAAAGACACCGGCAAAGTCGCCTTCAACTTGCTCTACCGGCAAGGAAACCCCTCCCAGATCTTCCAAGACACCAATCGGGAACTACAACAACTCCCAGTCATTCCTGCGGAACGGTTAGCACGCCTCGATGAGCTACTCAACGTAGTTGCGCTCGATCACGCGGTGCTGGACGTTGCTGCGCGCATGATTGCTCATGCCGAGCTCATCCGTGCACATGCGCCACTGGACAGAGTCTCGGACATTGCCACACTCTTCAAGGAGCTCCAGGGGGTGGAATATCTCATCGGCAATAAAGCCAGCTCTGAGCTCTACCCCGCAATCACCACTTTGAACACGAACGGTGCGCGAAGCAACGACTTGTGGTCAAAAGTCCCTTATGTGTCGTTAGTGTCCATGTTGCTACTCCGCATGACCGCGCACGAACTGATCAGACCTATCCCGTTCCTCACCGAACATCTCGACACCCTTGCCGAACTAGCGCTCCACGCACCAAAACTCTTCATTTTCGACCTCGTCTACGCGGAGGCAGTCACGCTCTCCCTCACCAATAAGGACCTATCACTATGAGCAGCATCTTTGACCAAGTTTTCCCGCCCGCATCGACGCCGGTTGACGCCGAAGGGGAGCGGCGAGAAGCAATGGTGCACGAGGCGAACGCCACCTCGCAGCACAACATCGACCCAGTGGAAGCAGCCTCCTCCATCAAAGATGACTACTACCGCTACCTGCGAACCCTGTTGCGCATGCGGCAACCAGACATCGCAGCGGCATTCGCTGAAACCTTACGCGACGACGCCTCCCTGGCGAAAGGCCCTATCCTCGAGCTAACACCGGCGTACGCCCCGGGCAAGACGGCCAACCAGCTCATCGACGAAGGTGTCCTCGCACCCGGATTCCGAAACCTCTCAGGCAGCTTTGACCTCGAGCGTCCCCTGTACGAGCATCAAGAGCACGCGCTGCGCAAAGCGCAAGCCGGCAACAACATCATCGTCTCCACCGGTACTGGCTCCGGTAAAACCGAGAGCTTCCTGCTGCCCATCATCAGCGAGCTCCTTCGCCAGAGAGATGCCGGCAAGCTCGGTCCTGGCGTGCGTGCGCTGCTACTCTACCCCATGAACGCACTCGCGAATGACCAGGTCAAGAGGCTGCGCTCGCTTCTCACAGATACCCCAGACATCACGTTCGGACGCTACACAGGTGACACCAAAACGACGCGAAAGGATGCGCTCGATTACTACAAAGTCGTCGAAGGCCACGATGCCGACCCCATCCCAAATGAGCTTCTCTCGCGTGAAGAAATGCAGGAAACCCCACCGCACATCCTGTTGACGAACTACGCCATGCTCGAGTACCTGCTCCTGCGACCACGCGATACCGCCCTTTTCGACGGCGCACACGCCAACAACTGGCAGTTCATCGTGATCGACGAAGCACACGTCTACGCAGGCGCCCAAGGAAGTGAAGTTGCCATGCTACTGCGCCGCGTACGCGACCGCGTCTCACGTGACAAGCCGCTGCAGTGCATCGCCACCTCAGCATCGCTCGAAGGCGGAGACGAGCGCGTCACCGAGTTCGGCACCGAACTCTTCGGAGCGCCGTTCAAACCCGAAAACGTCATCTATGCCACCAAAGTCACCCACCCCACCGAGGCCACCTGGTCACTTACCCCCGAGCTTCTCGACGCCCCCTACGACACCGGCGAATGCCGCACCGCCGTGTACAACCAGGCCGAAGCGACAGCCACCAACGAATACGAAGCCCTGCAACGAGAACAGCACGTAGTAAAACTACGAGAACTGCTGACCCAAGGAAGCCAACCCCTCGAAGACCTCGCCCGCGAGCTCTGGCCAGATCTCGAACTGCGTCAGGCAATGCACCGCGTGCACAACATTGTGCTGTTAGCAGGATCAATCACGCAATCCCAGCCACAGGGAACCCCTGTGCTCTCTGCGCGCTACCACATGTTTATCCGTGCAACCGAAGGCGCGTTTCTCTCCTATGCACCTGGGCTGGTTCCGCAGATCCAAATCCAGCGACACCTTCAGACAAAGGACGGTCGGCCCGTCTACGAGATCGGCAGCTGTATCACATGCGGAGCAGTACACATCCGAGCAGAACAAGTTGACGGAACCCTCCAACCAACTGCATCCAGCCACGACTCACGCTCCCTCTATTGGGCGGTACTCAACCCAGACAGCGACATCGCCCTTTCAGACGACGACGACCAAGTACTCCAACCCTCACACGCAACAGACACACACGCAGAAGTAAGCAAACTGCACAGACTATGCATGGCGTGCGGAACCATCAACCACAGCGACGCTACAGCCTGCAGAAACACTACATGCCACAGTAGTGACCTCGCACCGATCCGTCTGCTTCCCAACGATCGCTCCCTTACCTGTATTGTCTGCGGAGGCTCCCGCGAGGGACAGATCCGGCGCCTACTCACTGACAACAACGCCGCGCCCGCAGTGCTCACCACATCACTGTTCCAACTTTTGCCGGAATCACGAGATGTCGAAACCCGTGCACTGATCGGCGGAGGACGCAAACTGCTCACGTTCTCCGATTCCCGACAAGCCGCGGCATTTGCCGCACCGTACCTGGAGAACACTTACGAGCGTCTGCTCGAACGTCGCATCTTTGTGGAAGCCCTGCGAGCTACAGCCGGTGCGCCTGCCTCACTCGAACAGATCACGGCAAAGGCGTGGCAAATCGCACGTGAGCACTCTGTTTTCGAACAAGGGCTGAACACAACCGGGCAGCAACAAACCATCCACACGGCGCTGTTCGCCGACCTAACCTCCGTCGCACGACGTCTCTCGCTCGAAGGCCTCGCCCTTGCAAAAATCCAAGTCAGGGATGAAACGCTCCAAACTATGCCGCTGCTTGACCAGGTAACCACGCTGCTCAGCGAACACCTCCCAGCTCATGAGGCACACGCCAGCGCAACCGCACTATTGAACGTCCTGGTCACCGAAATGCGACACCGTGGCGCCCTTATCGCTTCCGACAAAGTCGACCTTGATGACGACCGGCTCTCGCCAACTCACGGCCAGTACTCATTCCGCCTCGAAGGTGGAGGCGACCCAACCAACCGTGTCTACTCCTGGCTCCCCGCAATCGGACGGACGAACCGCCGTGAGCAGTACGTCCGGAAGTTCCTTGCCAAAATCGGCGAGTCAGATAGCACCGGAGAGCGCGCCGAAACCCTGTTGCGCTTCGCATTCGAGGGCCTGCAGGCAGCCAGCATCATTGACCGCCCGAGCGTAAAGGCAGCCGGGTACGCCGTTGTTCCCCAACAGCTAGAAATTCTGCACGCCCAGGACTCAGACTGGTACGAATGCGATACCTGCCGTACCGTCACCCCGTTTAACGTACTCAACCTGTGCACCAACGGTTCCTGCGACGGAACGCTCCGCCCCCTCAACACCAGTAGCGACGTCTTCCTGAGCCACCACTACCGCGACCTCGCGGAAAACATGGCGCTCATCCCGCTTCGCGCAAAAGAACACACTGCGCAGTGGACCTCGGAGGTTGCCGCCGCAATCCAACAAGACTTCATCAAGGGCGCCCTCAACGTGTTGAGCTGTTCCACCACCTTCGAGCTCGGCGTCGACGTCGGCGATCTGCAGGCCGTGATCCTTCGAAACGTCCCACCGCGCACCGCTAACTACGTCCAACGCGCCGGACGCGCAGGGCGCCGGGCTGGCTCCGCCGCGTTCGTGCTCACATACGCCCGGCGCGCCTCGCACGACTTCTCCATCTTCACCGATCCACTCACCATGATCGACGGAGAAATGCCAGCACCGTTCATCACCACCGAGAACATTCGCATCGATGAGCGCCACATGTACTCAGTAGCCTTCGCGGCGTTCCTCAGAGACCAGGCTGAGCGCGGACGCGAATGGAACACCATCGGCGACTTCTTCCTCGGCACCGACCTAGTGCCCGAAGGGCTCACGCACCTCGAGGACTACCTCGCAGACCTCCCCAGCGAGATCACCGCTGCTAATCGAAGAATCTTCCCGGCTGCCGTACACGATGCCCTCCGCATCGAATCGAAAGGCTGGATCCAGCCCTACCTCGACTTGTGGAAGAAAGAGTACGACGGCTTCAAACACGACCACAGCACCCTGGTGCAAGCCCGCGATGCGATGAGCGCCGAGCACAACTTCAAAGGTGCCGAAGCCGTCCGCTACAGCATCAACACACTGATCAGGCAGAACTTGCTCACGTACCTTCCCCGCGTCAACCTCCTGCCAAAGTACGGGTTCCCGGTAGACACCGTTGAGCTCCAAACCACATTCAGCAACAGTGGCCAACAGCTCAATTTATCTCGCGACCTGCAACTGGCTATCAGCGACTACGCCCCTGGCTCAAGCGTGATCGCCGGCGGTTACGAATGGACCTCCGGAGGATTACGAACCATCCCGGAACGAGCCGTACCCAGCTATCACTGGGCGCAGTGCCCGCACTGTGAACACATCGAAACTTCAACCACCCCACTCGCAGATGGCACCGTATGCTCACGTTGCGACGCCCCACTGCCGATTCGAAGCGACCGCCAAATGACGCACCCCATTTTTGGGTTCATCGCGCAACGGGCAACGCGCCGGGCCAGGATGGTCCCACCATCCAGTCGGTGGAACCGCGTCGAGTTCGTCCGAGACTTCGGAGATGTAAACGCCACCAGGACCTACCCCTCCGCAGCGCATGGTGCCCATGCGGAAACCGCATCATGGAAGCGCACCGAGATGGGCATCATGGAGCAGGGACCCCAAAAGCGCGGCTTCAAAATCTGCGAACGCTGCGGCTACGCCACCAACGAAGCCAAGTACCCCAAGCAACACACCAACCCGCGGAACGGGCGCCACTGCACCGGACGGCTAGAAGTGAAAACGCTCGGACATTTCTTCCAGACGGATATCGCAACAATATCTATCCCCTCATGCCGCGACCACGACTTCGAACCATGGCGAAGTGCACTCTACGCCCTCATCGAAGCATCCTCCGAGCTCCTCGAGATCAACAGAGACGACCTCAACGGCACCATCGCGATATGGCAAGACCGACCAACCATGGTCCTCTACGACACCGTCCCCGGTGGTGCAGGAATCAGCCAGAAGATCTTCGAGCACATGCCAGAAGTAGCCGCAACAGCACTGAAGAGAGTGCAGCAATGCAGTTGCGGCATTGACACGTCTTGCTACCAGTGCCTCCGCTCCTACTCCAACCAGCGATACCACGAAGAGCTACGCCGCAAAGACGCAATCAAGCTCCTCAGTGAACTGGTCCGTGCAACTGAGGGAGAGGCAGCGTGATTACGACCAGCAGTTGTATCAGGGATCAAGGCGTGGACGGAGCCGACGTCGGTCAGCAGTCCTGTCCCCCTGAGTGGACAATGCCTCCTCAATATCACGGTCGCGATTCTCTCCGCTGCTCTCGACGGCAACGTGAGTGGGCTGTGTCAAATTTTGTGGACGGGTAAACCCGTTGTGTTTGGTTGTGGGGGTTAGGCTGCGGCGGCGTGTGTGTCGGCGCAGCGGGTTTTGAATTGGCGCATTGCTTCGGCGGGGATCAGCCCGGTGGTGGAGTGGATGCGGCGGCGGTTGTAGTACGCCTCGATCCAGTGTCCGACTTCGTAGCGGGCGTCGAACTTCGACGCGAACTGCTTCTTTTCGTACAGCAGATGCAGCTTCAACGTGGAAAACATCGACTCCGCAACCGCGTTGTCCCAGCACACACCGACCGCGCCGGTGCTTAAACGCACATCGAGTTTCTTGGCTGTTTGCGCGAACTGCTTCGAGGTGTACTGCGAGCCGCGGTCGGAGTGAAACACCGCGTTGCCCGCGACGAAACCGGCCGCGTGCGCCATGGTCAGCGCGTCGACGACAAGTTGCGCACTCATCCGGTCTGCGATCTGCCACCCGACAACCATCCGAGTGCTCAGATCACTACGCATCGAACGCTGTCTCGGTCGCGGGCTCAGCGAAACTTGATCCGACTCTGCGCATTCCTACAATAAACGCATTGCGCCAAACAATCTTTAACCGACTCGTCACCAAGACTAAGTCCCATCGCTTTCGACGGTCCCAAATTTCGACACTGGCCACGTATTTGCTATAACACCCAGGCGTTACTCAACACCCATTACAGGGAAATTAGTTCAGCCGTCTAAACAAATCGGCCGCTGCGAGTATGCGTCCGTGGCTTAGTTCTCTGTCCCGTGTTAGCCAGGTATGAGGGATATCTGTTAGGTTAAGCCACCGAGTTGCTCAATGAAGTCAATGGCCACCGCTTTTGACTCTTCTTGTACTGCATCATGCAAGCCGAGAGCTACAGACGATAGCAACCCCTTGAGTCGATCGATACCTTTGGCAAGAAGGGTCCTGTTCGGTTGTGCCATCGTCACCTCTGCGAGAACCGACTCAGCTTCCTCAACGACTTTTCTATTCTCTTCGTCCGGCAGTCCGATAGCGGGAAGGGCTTGGAGCAGGTTGTCGAGGAGTTTCGCCACATTTTCAAAGCCCGAAGCAACTTCTCTAACTTGATGTTGCTCGACATTGCCATTGACGTGGGATGCAAACTGAACTTGGGTGCCATCGCCGACCACTACAGGTGCGTTTGGGGTGTCATGATTCTGGTGGACGGTGAAACCCACCGATCTGGAAGGATTAAATCATGCCACCCCAGTGCCCAACAAGTCATCGAAATCTATGTCCTAACGCTCTACGTCCATAACATCCTTAGGAGGTACGGCAATTACCATCTGACGCTTGGGAAACTATTGTCTTAACCGCGTACTTCGTAGACGCGACTTGTAGATGGACTTCCAACTATGTCTGTTTGCGGTATAGCGACGGCTCTAGCTTTAAGTGCCAAGGTCTTCGGGATATCCAAAGCTCGCCCCAAATAGGTTAATGTAAGTTTTAGTTTTCGGATGTCAGAGACTTCATCCACAAATAGCTCATCGAACCCAGTAGGCGTTTTTTCATACTCGATCTTATCCTTAATCCGAAGTTTAACTCGCCAATCCTCAAGAGCTCCAACATAGCCTTCTAACCAAAGTCGAATTTCGAAGGACTTTGCTTCGCCATTGCTCGTTAGCGTTAATGGAACATCTATATCTGTTCCAGAAGCTAGATTGCGAACAGAACCCCTACCCTGGTTACCAGAACCAAGCAGCCTCTCAGCCTCTGAAATAAAATGTCTCCCATCCCTAATATTGTTCAGAACAGCTGAATTTCCAGGAACAGAAGGCAACGAAGAATGGACGATACGATTCAGTTTCGCCTTCAGTTCCCCAGGATCGTGCGCTGAATAGCACAGTTCGTCATACGGGTAAGTAGCGTTAGCCACAGCCGGTCTACCGCTAAACATCATGCTTGATGCGACGGCAACATAAGGGCTTAATGCAGGTATCGTTGGTTCGTATCTTGAACCCGCAAACGTCATAAAAGTGAGTTCCACTTTTAACAACTTTGCTAGCTCTTCGAGTGCCATTGATTCTAGGTCTGCATACTCGACGATAGTCTGATCTAGGAACTGCGCATCATTATAGATTGATGGCGACATTACTTCTTCGTGCTTCGCACTCTGCCGAATCCGTATAACTTCTGGGCGCCGTTCGACATCTTCCAGGGCTCTTAGAAATGCTGGGCGCACGAAGTATGGCACAAACCCTATATTTTTAAATCCTTGGCGTTTACCTCTCTCAAATAGCGTGAAGTTAGGTGTCAAGACACCGTCATACCCCTCTAACAACCTGTTAAACTTCCGCCATTTTGAGATCGATTGATCACAGTAGATCGCGGTGCGGATCCCCCTGGCGCTAAGGCGATCAGCACCAGCCTGAGTAATGGCTATCCCTGCACCAACCACCAGCAACCAATCCGGTTCCCCAATACGATTCAACAAGTCACTTCCGACGACCAACGCATGATCAACAATCCCCTGCGGGTCGTCGGTGATTAAGCGCGGGTTAATCTCGAGCTGGACGACCTCCGACTCGAAGTCATCGTTCTCCTCAAAAACTTCAGCAACAGCCCGCGCGACGCTATACTCCTCTTGAGCACCAAACGTTAGAAGAGTCACCTTCTTTAGTGTCTTTCCCCCAGCAACGACTGGGACACCAGCCGGCTCAACTTGAGACTGCTCATGATTCAGATGCTCTGTGGCATCAAACTGTTCAAACCAGGACGATCGTTCTCTCGTATCTAGACGGCGCCATGAATCATCTTCCAGCAGATTCTCAATAGCCATAACTCTAGCGTCAGAAGAAAAGTGCCGGTCAAACCGATCAAGCACAGCTGAACTACGACTTGCAAGATTTCCATCCGACAGCCAATTTTCAGCAAGTTCGTATGCTTCCTGCATACTCTGCGCAATTCCCATTTCAGGATAAGTCTGAAATTGTCCCCCTCCAGGCACGATGGAAATAGTCGGAATTCCCATAGCCATATACTGGACGACCCGACTAGGGTATTCGAAGTAGCCAAGCTTATCTAGGCCGGGGAACCAGGTTTCCAGCCCGCGGTGATCCTTGAAAAACTGAGGAATGTTAAGTGCAAGCTTCGCTGTCGAAGCAGAGTTGACTACTTCTTCATCCGTTACAAGGTAGCCACCGCTGAGCCCATAGTAGTCAGCGCCAATATTGCCGTGCACTCGCATATTTAACCCGGTTTCGCCAAAGGCGAAGTATCTTTCCCTGCGTACCGGGTCATGTACGTTGCCAAGGAACACGAGGTCAGTATCCGGTTCACGATCCCCCCACACAGCGGGGAAGGCCATATGATCTGTCCAAAAAGGAAAATTGACTCCGGTTGGATATCCGAAATAGTCTTCATAGAAACGCAAAACCGCTTCGTTACCGCAATGCAAAATCAGATCATAATCAGAAAGCACAGGGCCATAGCTAAGATCGAACAGAACTGGGTCATCAGAGAACCAAGCGATAATTGATGCCCCTGAACGCTTAATTTTCCTCAATAAGTGGTGCGGGAGCGACGCAGGTCGCATGACGAAGACGACGTCCGGATTGAAGCGAATCGCCATCTGCACGCTAGCTTCCAAATGGGAGATATCTTCATAGCTCTTGGGAAACTTAAAACCCGACCCGATCTTCCCTGTATTAAAAGTTTCGTAACCAAATTTCTTGAACGATCTCTCCAAAGATGCACCGACATGGGTTTCGAGAATTCCGTCGAAAATGCAGACTCGCATAAGATAACTCCTTAGACGTTTAATAACGCGTTTGCAGTCCGTTTACCAACCGTATCGATGCCCAAGGGGTCGCTGACGTAAACATCGTCCTCGACGGATGTTATGAATCCTGCCGTCTCGACCGTACGAAGTAGTTCTCCGACATCACACTTGTTCAACTGCGCTAGCCAACCATGCGCAGGAAGCCGCTTACTTCCCCACGTCTCGTCCAAGATTGGGTCGTCACCCGGCAAACACTTGGTGACGAAGGCTGCCGACTGCTGCTCGGCTGATAAGATGAGGTCATTCAAGTAGAAGCGCCCATACCGCCACCGGTTAGACATATACGCGAGGTAGCGACGCCCGCCCCCCGATTCAAGGCGACTTCGAAGCCCATGTACACCCAGTTCCCGGACATGAAGAACCTCAACTTTTACACTGCTTGATAATGTGAACTGTTGCTTCTCTAAGTCTGTAGCGAGTGATCCAGACGAGTCATCAACACACACAATGACTTCTATATTGTCTTCGGGTCGCGGGTAACCAATTGCCTCAGTAATTTGCAGAAGGCGATGGCGGTACGTGTGGTGGCTTAATGTATGGCGCCAGGCGCGTTGAACGGTCGTCCTCCAGTCAGTCTCCGTCCCGAGAAGAAAATCGTAAATGTCCGCGACTTCCCCTGGAGAATCGGCTAGCAGCACCTGGTCTTCGCTGTACACAGACCTAACTGCGTCACTATGCATACCCACCACGGCTGTCTTAGCTGCAGAGAGCTCAAACACTCTACGTGCGCACATGGTTGAAGAAGAGACGACCGAGTTCACATTTAGGAAGACTTTGTGCCGCCGATAAGCCTTAACCATTTCGTCATATGGAAGACTACCTACTACGTAGTCATCCCACGGAGATGGGAACTGGTAAATGTCTTTCCCCCCCAATCCGCGGGAGTAGATTGAGAAGTCGTACTTTCGTGCCGGAGAAAAAAGCGCTTCCATCTGCTGTCGTCGTTCAGGAAACTTGTCGGCAAAATACTGACCTGCGAAAGCGATATCCCCTTTTCGATAATCCGCCACCCTAGAGGGGTTATGAATCTTCGGATTTGCAGCGAACCGCAAGAGGTCCACCCCACGGGCTGATGTCTTGCTCTTATATTTTGGAACCATATCGCCGTCAGAAGTAAAGACAAAGTCAAACAGTTTTGCTGTCGGCAAATACTCGTCAAAGTGAGGGGGATCTTCTTTGTTCCAAAATACGGTTGGGATCCCCAGCTGTCGGCATAGCTCGACCAATTTAATTAACGGCCACTGCGGGCCGCTGCCGGAATTCACCATATAGCGCCAACGGCCGGCATTACCATGCCAAGCTGACTCAACCAAGAGAAAATCAGGGCGGATCTTCTGAAGATCGAGGCTAAACTGCTGGGGATCGATTTGCCAAATGTTCGCATCGTCTGCGAAGCAGAGTGTGGAAAAATCATCCAACACGGCGACGACCTGCGGCTCGAGCACAGACCTTCGACGCGTGACATGTGAGTCACTGACCTTTTTGATAACCGAATTCAGGAAACTCATGCTAGATTTCTCCTAACTTTAACCTCAATACCAAATTTACTTCCTGGAAGATACGCGAATTCCACTTCCGTTCCGTAGTTGAGCGTCCTAAGGTACCCATCGCGCACATGACACGCGAGAACGTGGATCTGAGCACGGGACTCAACCCAGCTAAATGGGATCAACGATGCGGGCTCGTCTTCATGGGGAAGTATCGCTATATGCTTATAGCTCCTAACGTCCCAGACAGGAGAGTTTTCTTCTACGGATGAAACGATTTCGACCCCAATCCCCAGATCGGCAGCTACGGATTGCAACCTTTTCCTTTTCAAATCATTATTCTGTGCCTCAAAGGCACCAACAACCAAGATCGGCCCTTTCGATACTCCGCTGAGCGCATTCAAATAGTTTGCCAGGTAGGGTTCATCAGGAAAAACCGTTCGAGCATCCGTTACGTCTGGAGTAAAAGTCGAAAAAGCTCCAAAATTCGAACTGCCTACATCACGGCTCGATGCCACATCGCGTTGCGACCTACCTTGACCTGCAATCAGCTTGTCTACGCTTTCGGTATTGCGTACCAAGAGGTCAACGACCTCGTCGCTCGCCGCACTCAGGGAAGTTTTTGTTGCGGTCAAATTTGCTTGGCTTCTCCAAAGGCTAGCACGAACCGCTAGTGAGTTTGCCGTCACAAGAAACGCTAGTCCAATGACCCCTGTACCAGCCAAAAACTTGAGCTGTGCTCCACATAGGCATAGCACCATAAAAAGCGCAAGGATAACCCAGCCAATGATAAAGACGACAGTTCTCGCATTAGGAGATAACAGCTTATGCCTCAGGCTATTCATAACTTTCCAACCTTAAACCGAATAGAGGTCTCAATAAGCGAATCTTCGGAACATTTGCCGTTTGAAGATCGATTCTATAGGTCTAAACCAGCAGACCTCATTGCCTCGCGATACTCGTCATTCTGAGTGACATCCCGACCGTAAAGCTCGGCTATGGAGTGAATAATTTCCAATCCTTTCCTTCTCTGCTCGACGGCAAGCTCGTTAACCTTTTGCAAGTACCACACTTTGAGCATTTTCATAAAACGCCGACTAGCATACTCGCTCCTTAGCCCCAAAGAGTCGAGCCATTCCACCTGCTCTTTCTCCGCCAACAATGACTTCTCGAAAAAGCGAATGCTGATGGAGTTAACGGCAGAACCTGGCACTTCAGCGTTGTAGACGAAAATCGAGCTTCTCACGAAACTGACAGATTGTGCCGCATAAAGCATCTTGAGCGAGAACAATGAATCCTCACCGAAGGCACCCTCGGCTTGACGAAGTCCGAACTGATTCAAGAAATCAGTCTTTGCAATCGTTGCTTGAATGCTGAATGGTTGGAAGTCTATTGCCTTCAATAGCTCCCTGTTGTCATTCCCCAGGTAGTAGCGCCCCCTTGAATCAGGGTTCAAACCTAGTTGTTTCAGGCCTTTTTCAACGTTGGGCACGTTTCCAACCCAAACCCTTCCCCCTCGTCGCACAACTGTATTACCAATTGTGATGTCACTTTGACTTTCAACGACCTCTTTAAGCAATTGGTGGTATCCACGCCCCATCTGTTCATCATCAGGGTCCAAAAAAGTCACATACCGCGTGCGAACTTGATCAAGGGCAACATTTCTCGGCTTGGCAGCGCTACCAGACCCACCCTCAGCAAGTCTCAGAATCGATGGGAAACGGCTAGACGATTCGAGGAGTTCCAGTATATGAAGGGTTTCCGCATCGGTAGAACCATCATCGACGATCTGCACTACTGCAGCATCTTGAATTGACTCCCTCCAGAGCGATTGGAGCCCTTTAAAAAGCAGGTGCCTCCCATTATTAAACACTGGGATGACGATTGTCAGATCTCTATCTTCTAACACTCCAAAACTCGGTTTATTTAAATTGCCCGCATTTTCAAGTACATCAGTGCGGATTAACATCGAAGAGGCTGACTCCGTCCCCGCATCTACCCAGACAGCATGTACTTCACTTACCGCGGCACCATCGAGCTCAATGTATGCAGTCCTAGGGTCATCTGCAGCACATACTTCGAAATGAGTAACACTGGAGTACCGTAACGCACTCTTGAAATCTGCGTAGAGGTTTGGTGACCTGAAGGGAATTCTATCTAAATAAATTTTTAGTCCAGTACCATCACCGATCACAGCCTCCGCATCTTCATCATCGGAAGCGTAAACGAATCGTCCACTAACCGTTTGCACGGAGGTAAAGTGTTTGAAATCCTCATAGCTTTCCGCAATGACCGCAACTATCGGCTCGCTGATTTCCCCTCCGAAAGTAACATCTTCATAATATGCGACCCAATCCCAAAAGGTAGAGGTTGTAAAAACGTAACGAATTCCATCCAAGCGCGCTAATGCTGCGTATTCAGCCGGAAGATTGTCGATAAAACTCTGAAGATCGGCTCCAGACTCAACCATTGCCACGCTGGGTATCGCCCCATTAACAAAACGCGAGTAATCCGCAAAAACAATAGTTCCTCGCGCGATATGTCCAAGAATTCCTACGCCTCCAGGATCGTCGGCAGGCGTTATCCCATCGCATACTGCGAACTCGGAGAAGCGGCTAGCCGAACCGTAGCTTTCCCGGTCTGAGAGTGTCTCCACTCGGTGAATCACGTCATTACCGAGATCAACGCCCGACTCGGTTGAACTCCCACCAGTTGGATCGCGGTTCACAGAATAGATATGGGTTGCTATTTTCGCTACCGAAGCACCGGACAGTGCTCGCCTGGCAGAGACTGGAATCGCCTGATTGGGATTCTTGTAGTAAATAAGTTCCCGGCACCGTTTCGCCTCCATTTCTATCGGGTTGAAATGCTGGGGCAAAATCGGGTACGGGAACAGATGAAGCCGTGACGCGGTCTCCATCGGAGCTTTCGTCTTTCCACACTCAGCCGGATTATTTGTAATTACCGCATCAAAGTGAACAGTTGCCTTCTCGAGGTCAGCACCACGCATCAGACCGTTGAAGTCATAGAGATCTAACCGTGCACCCCGCGCCGCTGCGATCTCGCGCATCGATTCAAGCAGACCTCCACCCACCGAGAGCTCTATGCCCCACATAAGCACCTCAGAAGGTATCACCAGGATAGCATCGATGCCATTGGGTATCGAGTCGAGATTTGCGGGATTTATGGAGATCACGTCCGCAACCATTGACAGGCCGTCTGCAAAATCCTCAGATCCAATAACAGCAATACGCCGACTTGTTCGCGCCGTCCAAGACGGCTGCTTTGGGGACCCCAAATCAGAAACAAGAGACGATTCTCCCGTGCTCTGCCTACTCACATTAAACCCCTAACACGCTCCAGACGACGGTCACAGTACCTAGCAGGTTTCCATCTTAGCTTGTGACAAACAACGTCCGCCCAACAGACGGCAGCCCACAAGTTTTAGCACCGCAAGACGAGGACCGGCTACAAATTTCCTCTTACTGAGATCCGCACTGCCCTGGTTGAGTTTTAGTGCCCCTCATGGGGTGTTGCTGAACTGCCCCGGGTTTTGTTCCTAGGCGTTTGCCTTGTTCTCTATTGTTGCTGATGTGTGGTGTTCAGCCCAAAACGCTGTTTCGATTTCGGCTGGGGTGGCATACCCAAGTGCGGCGTGGAGCCGGGTTTCGTTCCACCAGTTCACCCATTGAAACGTTGCAATTTCAACGTCAACGACATCGCTCCATCGGCGAGTGTGGATGAGTTCGTTTTTATAGGAGCCATTGACGTTTTCCGCCAGCGCATTGTCGTAGGAATCACCCACGGTTCCAGTCGAAGCCACAATCCCTGCATCAGCAAGCCGGTTGTTGTACACAATGCTGACGTACTGTCCGCCATGGTCTGCATGATGGACACAGCCTGCAGTGTCTTTCGCCTGGGCAATCGCCTGATTTAAAGCCTGCAGCGGCAACGCTTCGGTACGCATGCTGTTTGACAGCGCCCACCCAACAATTCTGCGGGAGAACACATCGATGACAAACGCGGCGTAGACGAACCCGGCCACAGTATGAACATAGGTAATATCTGCCACCCACAAACGATTCGGCCGATCAGCACGGAAGTTGCGTTGCACCAGGTCATCACGAGTATCCACCTGCTGTGCTTTGCGGGTAGTGATCAAAGTTTTCCCTTTCACCTTGCCTGACACCCCAGCAAGGCGCATCAGCCTGGCGGTTTGCTCACGTCCGATGTCGATGCCGTCACGTCGCAGTGCATGCCACATTTTGCGGATGCCGTAAACACCGTAATTATCCTGGTGAATCTGCTTCACCCGCTCGATAAGCACAGCATCACGCAGTGCACGTGCACTTACCCCACGTGCTTTCGCCATTCGGTAACCACGTGAGGACAGGAACCCACCGCTGCGGTGGGTGTTTAACGTCTTGCAGATGAACTCGACTGAGAAATGCTCACGGTAATTGTCGATGAACTGGATCACTTCTGACGTTTTGGGTCGAGTTCCGACGCGAAAAAAGCCGACGCTGCTTTCAGCAGTTCATTGGTATCACGAAGCTCCTGATTTTCACGCCTTAACCTGGCATTTTCGGCAATGACATCTTCCTCAGCACGCTGCGGCAATCCCCGCTTGCGTGCTTGCTGCACCCACTGCCTGGCAGTGCGCCACGACACCCCCAACTTCGGAGCGACCACCTGGCAGGCAGCCTGCGTGGACAATCCTTCTGCCAGAATCCGGTCTTCAACAAGACGCACCACTCGATCCTTAGCAGCCTGATCAAATTTCCTCGGCATAACCCAGATTTTCCCATCTACTCAAACGGAACAAAACCTGGGACAGTTCAAACAGGGAAAACATACATAGTCTGCGCCATCGGCGTCGCCGCATGTCAAGCCGGATACTCCGTGGCCTACTACCGGCTAGACCAACTCGTAGACATGTTGGCGGTCTTCTCACCGACTGATGCTGACCAAAACTACCTCGATACGATGCGGAAACTGATCAATGTCGATGTCTTTATCATCGACGATTTTATGACCATGAGCATCAACCAGCGCGGGCAAGAAGACCTAAGCAAGATCATATTCGACCGCGACGGTCGGCTCCCAACACTAATCTCCTCCCGATCGGCCGCCGCCTACTGGGTCGAAGAGCTCCCCGACAGAGTCGGAGCCGATTCACTTGTTAGCCGCCTCAACAACGGCCGCCGAAACGGACTACTTCCCAAGCCGAACTGGACCACCTACATCAGATCAGACACAACTTCGACATGCGCAAGGCCACCGCGCCAATAGAACCGGACGAATAAAGCAAACAGCCGGGCCGACTCCGTCGGCCCGGTCCCGGTACCAAAAACCCGCATCTGACACCGAGCACGTCGCCTGGGTGCAAAACGAGCTCAACGACACACCACGACAAGTCCTCGGCGGCGCAACACCACGTGAGACACTCGAGCAACTATTCAAACGTGGCGCATTAACCGCTTGATCCCGCCCAGAGGCTCCACGATCGTGAAGTCGCAATTCACTCCAGAAGACTGGTACAAATCCATTCCCGACGCCGTCATTGCCGAATCAATCCTCAACCGACTCGTTGCCGGCGCTGAGATCATCACACTCGAAGGGCCAAACATGAGACTGACAACCAACAAATAATCACGACCACGCCTAGGTGGGACGATATTGTTGAAGTTGAAATCGCAACGTTTCGACGGGTGATCTGCAGAAACGAAACCTAAGACTTATCAATGTCTAATCATTCACTCAATACCGAGCTGTAAACAGAATGAGGACTCAGCAACCCGGAACTTGGCTCCGTTCCTACCTAATGCAAGTGAAGAATTGTCCGGTAGACGCTCTTATTCAAACGAGCCTCAAACGATTGCTCCAGCATCGGTACGAGAATCCTCCTTGTATTAAAAGGCAGTATTACATCTGCAGCCATTTCATACTCTGCATATCCCCCTGCGGCCCAAGAACTCAAGCGGCTTTCCCAATAGAAAAGGTCAAATGGGTGAAAGATTGCCTGTTCGCCCATATCCAACTGAGTGTAGTCGATATATAAGTCCAGATATCGAATCAGATCAGTGTTTTCCGAAAACGACGACTGCGTAAATTTCGTAGCAAGACCACGCGCATTCAGGAGTGAAGGATCTCTCTCGCGGTAGAAAACCGTGCCGATTTCCGGACCGAGCAGAATCGCTACCTGACCGTCAGGAGCAAGCTCCTTGTAGAAACTTTCGGCCAATGCAGGGAACCGTGCCCATCCAGTAAATGTTTTCGCATAGGCTTTACTGAATTGACTAGACTTACCGGCCGGCTTCAAGTCCATTACCAAGAACCGCAAGTCAGAGTTCACTGCCAATCGACTGGCCGCAATCAAATCATTCCTAGAATGGGAAGGATTTTTATCGAAGGAGTGATAAGTGAATGCAATCGCGTTTAGCGCCTTCAAGCGCTCCAGTGTCGATTGAAGAAACACACGCGAATCCCAACCAGCAGTTAAACCGAAGTAGAAAGGCCTTTCCTTGTCCATTCCGAGGGCAAGCTGATGGTTGAGTTCTTCCTCAACCATCCGAGCAGCTTCAACGACACTACGCCTTTTGGGCACATAGCCCTTCGGAGGAAAGAATCGAGAGTGCTTAACCTCATTACGATGCACTGTCAAGACACAATTCGCAACGACCATCGAAACTGCGTCGTGCGGCGCCATCGCTCCCGGAAGCCACTTCCCGGCAGGACTTTTGTAATCAGGATGGTTTAAGAACGAGCGCGAGCGGTCAGTAGCTACAGCATTTACGGCACGTGCGGTCAAAGTCGAATGCGAAGAAGCTACAAAACCTCGATCACCTACGCTCCAAAAACATGACCGACTTGCTGTTGCGTCAACATAGATTCGTAGCGCCTCACCATCGATGACAACAATCACATACCGGCCTCCGAGCCACGAGACATACTCATCCAATGCCCGAAAAGTTAAGTCTCCGTCCGCCGCACCAATAAGACAACGGCCAATCTCTGCCTGATTGCTCGATTGCAGATCTGAATCAATTGCCGTGCCGATGAGGATCACGGTTCTATCGGAATCGTCTCCAACGCAGACTTCCACTGGCAGACGTGCGTCATGCCAAAGATCAAGACCAGCGGAGGAAACGTGCCTCCACCCACTCGGCACAAAATGGGGTTTGCACCCTTTAGCAAAGAGATATCCTCTCCCAAACGGAGATACATCCTGGGAGCGCCTTACACGCGATGCCATCAAAGCAGGACCTCGAGAGGATTTACCATCAAGCCAATGTCCCATCGATTTGGTTTGGATCGGCTTAATACGGCGGTACAACTGGTCAAATGGCCAGTGAATTATGACCTGTTTCAGCAGGTTGCGTAAAGGCATTATGTTAACTTCTCCAATATGGGTTTGCGAAGTTTTTCATAAACACTCTCAGTGTAGTGAAACGGCGCTGGCCCCCACTTATGTCGGGAGTCAGCAACCGTATCCTGCATTCGAACAACCTCAAAGCCGTGCGTCTCCGCGAAGTCCCAATACCTACGGTACATCGCGTTATACACACCAGCCTTTACGGCCTCAAATAAGCCAACCGTTTCGCCGGTTTCATCAACCAACGCCCAGTCAGGCGCTAGAAGTATCGTTTTATCAACTAGACCATTCTCCTGGAGTACCTGCTTGAACTGGAAGAATCTTTCCTTCCAAATGCGAAAGTGGTCTTCTTCACCAAAGTCGATGTGCGGAACACCTGCGGTGATGTTGTTGTAGTTCTCTGTACTACGAAACTCACCGCTATCTGTCACAAACGCATCAGCATCGAGCTGCCAAGCACCCAATCTCTCAATATTTAAATCCCACAACACCAGGTCGACAGCTGCATTCTCGTCGACATCGCGGAACAGTGAACCTTCTATGTCCGCTTCGAGCATCCGTCGCTGAAATGGACTACTCAGGTTGACATTTGGAACCAGTTGAGTTGCATCCGTGCCAGCAGAAATGAGCGACTGACGTGCCACGTACCTTTTCAGTTCGAAATTCTCCCCCAACAGAGGATCCACGGTATCGCGGCTCACGCACCCGCCAACAATGAGCAAACTGAATTCAGATGATGTCAATTGTGTTCTCACGCCCTAGTGCGATCTGAATGATTCAAAAGGTTTTAATAATCCTACTAGGCAACCACCCCGATTCCCTCTTTTAGGAGATTAGCAAAAGAAATTCTAGATTATGGTCAAGGAATGCAAGACCCACGCAAACTGTTAGCTGAGGATGAAATCGTGAGCACACTCCAACCCACCATCATTGAGGTCGATGACACTAATTTGAGGAGACTCAGCGCCCGACCAGGCCTCAGAAAGTACCTCGCACAAATCTGGCAGCGCCGTCACTTTATTTGGGCTGAAGCGAGGAATAAAGCGTTCTCACGAGGAAGAGATATGTACCTCGGCCGAGCCTGGGTTGTACTCCAACCGATTCTCGACTCTGCTGTATATATCCTTGTGTTCGGCGTTGTCCTCAAAATTTCGAAGAGTATTGATTATTTTATTGGTTACCTGGTTATCGGCGTAATCTTCTTCGGTTTTATCACTAGAGGTATCAACTCTGGTGCAGGACTGATCCAAAGCTCAAAGGGAATGATCTCTTCATTCTCGTTCCCGAAAGCAGCGCTCCCCCTCTCTCTCACTGTCAAGCAACTACTGGATAATGTTGCACCAGCGATCGTCGGGTTACTCATTGCCTTCCTATATCACGGATTAGTTCCTAGCTTCGCCGTCCTCGCAGTGCCCATTATCTTCCTGATGATTCATTTGTTCACTTTGGGGGCGATGCTGATCGTAGCAAGGGTTACCGCTTTCATTCCCGATCTAAAGGCACTTGTGTCCACCTTTACGCAGGGTTTATTTTTCGTATCAGGCGTGTTCTTCGATATTCACCGCTTCGACTCGAACGAGACTATCCAATCGATCATGCTTGCAAACCCTGCGTACCAGTTCCTTACAGCAGTACGAGAAGCAACCATCTACCAAACCGTTCCCCCCCTTGGCCGATGGCTTTATCTGGTGGTTTGGACACTGGGCTTGCTCATCATCGGCTTGATTTTCTTCTGGGAAGCCGAAGAAAGGTATTCGCATGTCCGGTAAACCAACCGTTGTCGTGAGAGAACTCTCTAAAACTTACCGTTTGACGTCCTCTGGATCGATCCGTGGACTCGGCAGGAAGACCACTTCTGTCGAAGCCTTGAAGTCCGTTTCGTTCGTCTCCTACCGAGGCGAATCCGTTGGCATTTTAGGAAAGAACGGCTCCGGCAAATCAACCTTGCTTCGCATCATCGCCGGAAACGAGTCTCCTACCTCTGGGCTCGTTCGAGTATCTGCTGAACCACGCCTCCTGGGAGTGTCAGCCGCACTTCAAGGTGCTTTAACTGGAAGGGAAAACGTACGGCTAGGCTTACTTGCCATGGGGCTACGTCCTGAGGAAGTTGCGCAACTAGAAGACTCCGTAATCGAATGGGCGGACTTGACCGATTCGATCGACCGCCCACTCCGAACTTACTCTTCAGGTATGTCGGCTCGTCTAAAGTTTTCCATCGCAACATCAGTCCGCGCAGAAATCCTACTAGTGGACGAAGCCCTGTCCACAGGAGATTCGACCTTCACTTCGAAAGCTAAGAAGCGAATGGATTCATTCTTGGAAGAATCGGGCACCGTTTTCCTAGTATCACATGGTGCAAAGACGATCCAGGACAATTGCACACGTGCGCTGTGGCTTCACGAAGGTGTAATCATCGCAGACGGACCCGCCGAGTCACTGACAAAGCGTTACAGAGTGTGGAGCAACCGAGCAGCGACCGGAAGAGACAACGAGGCAGCTGAGATCATTCGAGAAACGGCAGCGTCGTACACTCCCCCCACTATCCGACTAGCAAGCGAAACATAGCCCCGTTAGCACTCGACGTTAAGTACACCCGACCCGATAGCAATCACACGGGAATTTGCGAAGATGACCTCGTCATCGACTTCCCAAGTGTGGATAACAGACGAAGATCGCATTTGGACGAAGTTGAAGCGATCCGCAGAGTAGATAGTGTATCCACGCTTAACCGCACTGTTGAGAAACCCCGTATCCTCGCCCTTGGTGCGATCTGGGAAACTCAACCCCTCGGTAACCCGCCGGTGCCAAACTAGTGTTGGCCCTGCAACGAAATCCGTGAAACACAATTCGTGTTCCGGATTCCTGAGCAAGAAGCTGTCGGACTGCTCGTGGTACATGTATGACGCCTGCTTACCTACGATGTCTGCTCCGGAGTACTCGAGTGCGTTTATCTGATCCCGTAAGTAGTTCTCAAAATAAAGGTCGTCGTCATCAAACTTGGCCATATACTCGCCAGTAGCATTGGACGCTAGGTGGTTCATACATTTTCCAAGGGACCACGACTTCGGCGCCTTGAATACTCGCCCTGAAATCCCTTGAGGATACTGCGCCCTGACTGTTTCCGGCTGTTCGTCGATTCCATGAAGCATCAACAAGAGTTCAACATCTATGCTTCGTTGTCTCGCAATCTGCGAAAAGAGGTGACTCAACTGCTGTGGGCGGTTAGTTGAAGCAAGAATCGAAACCTTTGGCCGTACAACGCTTTGCTCCTCCACTAATCCAATCGCACTAAGAAGAGCGAAAGCACGGTCCGTATAGGTGTGATTCTCCCAGATCTTGCGTTGCGCTCTATGGCTGATTCGGTCTCTCACTTCTGGGGAATTAACGATGCGTCGAAGCAAGTAACTTCCACTCTCCGCATCGCGGATGATTGGTATTTCATCCTCGCTAAACATCCCACGTAGCGCGACGCTGTCGGTTGAGACTACTACTGCGCCAGACGCACTAGCTTCAAAGACGCGGCGACTGCACATCGTGGGGCTTTGTGTAATGGTATTGACGTTAAGAACGACCTTGAACCTCTTGAACGCTGACAACATCTTGTTGTACGGCAGCGCTCCTTCTACATAGCGCTCGTACTCTGAAGGAAACTGGTATTTGGCTTCTTTTCCTGCAAAACGCGAGAAAATGACCAACCCCTCCTTGAGGCTCTGAGAGGCTCGCAACGCAGCACCCAAAACAAGGGCGATTTGTTCTTGACGGGATTCAAATTTATGTGCAAAGTATGTCCCGGCGAAGGCGATATCACCCCGACGTTCCTCCCCCGCTTTCAAAATCGGATTATGAAGAACAGGTTGCGCAGCGAAAGGAAGGACTCCTACTCTCGCACTAGGCACAAGATCCTTGTAGCGCGGAACAAGATTTGCGTCTGTGGTGAAAACAAAATCGAAAAGCTCCGCCGTCTTGATGAAGTCATCGAAGTGAGCCGGATCCTCTTTATTCCAAAACACGGTCGGAATTCCGCTAGATTTGCACCAATCCACCAGCTTTCTCAGTTCTGGCGAAGGCGCGTTCTCTCCCGTCAGCTGATATCGCCACTTTCCTCCGTTGCCATTCCATGCGGATTCCACAAGAAGAAGCTCGAAGGGCCGCTTACTGCTCTTACGATCGGCTACAAATGACTCTCCCGGACTCACCGGCTGTAAATCGAACTCATATCCCCAAGCTTGTTCGGAAAACTCGTCCAAGATTGATGCGACTTTTATTTTTCGAAAAGGCTTTCTCGAGTTAAGCGCCGGGATAATCTCTTCAATGTCCGACCACCCACCGGCGGGCCTCGGTGCAATACGACGTGACAGAGCGAAAGCTGCCTTTTCAGCTGCCTTCCTCGCTCCTTGCCTTTGCAACACCGAGATGAAACGCGAGAAATCGCTTCCTAGTGAGCGAGCGTGTTCACGAAAACTAACCATGGCTGCTACTCCTTTGCATAATACTGTTGATCCGTCTCATGCAGAACTAAACGCCGTGTGTAACGATTTCTTCATAGGCTTGAAGCATGATTTGAGCACTGCTTCGCCATGTTCTCGTTTCCAAAAAAGTATCCAAACTATGTCCATAAAAGGATTCTGGATCCGCTAGAACCTTTCGCAGAGCTTCACTTAACGATTCTGGATCGTCCGGTGGAATATACAGAGCTAATTCGCCCGTTGCTTCTCTAACCGCCGGAAGGTCGGAAGCTACCACTGGGATCTTCATCCCCATCGCGAGCATCGGCTTTAGCGGGGTGACGGCTCTGCATACTTCGAGGTCCCGTCGCGGCAAAACAAACGCATCCAGCGCAGCACACCACAAAGGAACTGCTTGTGGGTCTTGTTTCCCCGCAAAAATAACCCGATCTCCTAGTCCCCTCTGAGCCGCCAACTGTTGAAGAGCAGGAAGAGCCGAGCCACTACCAACGACCAGAGCTTTAATGTCGTTATCAAGGAACTCCAAAGCCAGGATAAGCGCATCAATTCCTTCATAGTCTTCAACCGAAGTAATCGTCCCGATGAGTTTAGTTTTAGATGGAAGTCCGAGTCTCTCCCGAGCGCTTTTCTTGTCTGGAACGCTGCTAGCTTCATCCCAGTCGAATCCATTCGGAACGACAAAGATTCTGTCCTTGGGAATTCCTCGATTTTGGACGCGACGCCTTGATACTTCACTGAGTACGAATACCGCAGAAGCTGCCCGCATAGCTAAGGTTTCTCGTTGCCTAAACTGTTCGAGAAAGTCGCCATTTCTGGAAGCGGCGCCCTTGATCGCCAACGTTCTATCACGTTCCCCGCGGACTTCGTAGACCCATGGAACTCCCAGGATTCGTGCGGCCTCGCTAATTAGACTTGCGTTTCTGAAATCTGTCGTCGTATGAAGCAGGGTGACATCAAGTTGACGCGCTAGTTTTACGAGAAGATTGATCGCTTGTTGGCGGTTCTTATTTCTCCTCAAGGACATTCGAGTGGGCAACAAGAGAAAGTAAGTTATGCCACCGGCGTCGATAACATCCTGCTCAGGAACTTCGCCGATTGTAGCCGGATACCCTAGCCGTGTAACTGGAAAGACAGCTGCTCCTTCTCGCTTTAACTCAAGAAGCAACTTCTGAGTACGCACAGTGTATCCACTCACCGTGTACGGTTGCGCACTATTAACTAGATACAAAACCCGTGCTTCGCTGGCGTGTTTTGGCTCAGCGGAGGGAATGATAGGATCCCGAAAATCTCGCTCCGACGTGTTGTCTGGAACGCCCGCGCGTTCGATAGACTTAAGCAAAGCTGGAGGTTTAAGGCCGCCCGCTTGGGCTCTTCGGCCAATCTTCACAATGACTTTCTGGAGAAACAGCTTCGGCCCTGACAAGAAGTCCGCCAGCATCGTAGAAAAGAATAACCGGTAATGCTTAGCCGGACGCACCGCCATGCCTAACCTCTATCTGCTGTAAAAGCTTTAGCAATCGAACTGGCGTAGTTTCTTGACGTTCACGAATTACCCAGTCACGACCAGTGGCTCCGACTTTCAGACGACTCGGATTTCTGCCAAGGGCAACCCAAAGCTTCGCAAGGGCCGCCGGATCCTGCGGCGAGACAACGTCTCCGCCGTCCAGATCTCTAATCAGATCAGCGGCTTCTCCCTCTACCACCCCTGATATATGAATCTGGTTGAATAGTAGTTCATAAGTCTTCGAAGGCACCGTCCGCTGCAGGGGCTCCCATTCAGCCAAATGAACCAAAGCGGTGTCAGCCCAGTCGTAGTACGTATTCAAGCGCTCAGCTGGTTTTAGACGAATGAAGCGCGCATCGACGCCTAATTTCCTAGCTTTCTCTTCAAGCTGCTCGCGCGCCGCACCAGCGCCAACAAAAATCATGTGTATTTGCAAGCCTTGTTGCTGAGCCAAGCTAGCCGCTTGCAATGCGTTCTGGAGGTTCTGAGCTCGACCAATCGTGCCCGCGTACAACACGTTTAAATGATCTTTATTATGGTTCTTTCCTCGCTCATTCGTCGGCTGACTAGCTGCTGGAAAAACATTTCGAATAACTGTAACGTCTGGGCTGCGACCTTGCCTCGTCAGCTCAGGACGAGATTCCAGGGAGGCTTGCAAGGTGCTCGAGGTGACCAGAATCGCCTCCGCGCCACGGAGTAAATAATTTAGGACTCTTGTGGACAAACGTGTCACGATCTGTAAAAGACCGTTCTTGGCAAGTTTCTCCCGGATCGACGGAGCGCCGATCGCGGCGTTCCAAGTCGAAGCTTCAGCCATGAGATCTGGCCAGGCATCTCGGAGGTCGATAATGTACGGGCGTTCAAGAAACTTCGAAGCTATCCAAGTTACAGCAGCGGTCGGTAGAGCGGGGACAGTCCCGATTACAACGTCAGCTTGAATTTCCTTCCGGTTCTTCAGGAGCGTCCAAACTTGGGAGCAAGCAATCATTACCTGGCTGACTGCTTTCGATGTAATCGAGTTCCCTACGCGATACGCGGAACTGCGAAAAATACTCTCGCCGACCGGCCCTTCGGTCCGACGCCTCCGTGCCTCTCCACTATGAGAGTTGATCTTATTCGACCGACTGCCCCTCGGTGGCGGCGCAATTACGCAAACTTCGTGCCCCGCATCGATAAGCACTTTCGTTAGCCAAGACCAACGCCTTTGCGGAACTCCGTTTTCTGGGTGCCAATACTGGGTGACGAGAAGGATGCGCATGCCCTAGCCACCTCCGATTAACTACAAACTGAATAAATGCGGAGCCAAGGGAGCTCAAACCGGCGAGCAGCAGATATGAAACCGCAGTTCTAGCCGAAGGAGCTAGACCCCTTTGAGCCGCCCTGGGACAGTCATTCTTGAACCCTCAACTCTTAAAGGTAAAGCACGAGTAAGTTAGCGCCAAATTCCCCTGGTATCAATCACCGTCTTTCCGTTAAGCAAATTCTGGTCAACACCAACAAACTCTCGGTGATCAACTAAAAGAGCTACAACGTCCGCGGTTGTAACGGCGGTAACCAAATCGGCCAACTCGATGTTCTTATAGGCCGCGAGACGGTCAGGCAGGGTTTCAATGTTTGGCTCAACTACCGAAACCGTGGCTTCAGGATTTCGCTCCGCCAGTGTCTCTACGATACTCAACGACGGAGACTCTCGAAGATCGTCGATATCTGCCTTGAAAGCGATACCGAGCGCTGCAACCCTCTTATTTTCTGACTCGCTTAGTGCCTTTTCTACCTTGTCCAGGACGAAGGACGGCTTCCCATCATTGATCTCGCGTGCCTGGCGGACGATCTTAGCTTCCTCTGGGACTGCAGAAACGATGAACCAAGGGTCTACTGCGATACAGTGTCCCCCGACACCGGGTCCGGGTTTGAGGATATTCACACGCGGGTGGTGGTTAGCAAGCTCTATCAGTTCCCAGACGTCGATTCCAAGCCGGTCGCAAATGAGAGAAAGCTCATTCGCAAATGCGATATTCACATCACGGAAAGAATTCTCGGTGAGTTTTGCCATCTCTGCCGTCGTCGCATCCGTCGTCAGTAGCTCTGCTGTACAAAAAGTCGCGTACAAATCACGCGCAAGTTCAGTGCCCTTAGGAGTCAAGCCGCCAATAACGCGGTCGTTATTCTCCATTTCCTCCATGATTTGTCCCGGAAGGACGCGCTCCGGGCAATGCGCGATGAAGATTGCATTCTCATCTTCCTCATCAAGCGAGAGATCAGGCCGCTTCTCGATGATGTACTCAGCCATTTTGCGAGTCGTTCCAGGAGGGGAAGTTGACTCCAGAACCACGAGCGCACCTCGGCACAAATGTGGCGCCATCGCATCGACCGCTGCATTGATGTATTTGGTATCTACCTCGTGATTGTCGCCCTTGAACGGGGTAGGCACGCAGACGATATAGGCGTCCGCCTCCACCTGGTCGAAACGCGCGGTAAGAAAACCGCGTTCCACGACGTCCTTGAGCAATTCGTCAAATCCCGGCTCAACAAACGGCACTTCGCCCTTGTTGATGGAGTCAACGAAGACTGGATTTACATCAACACCGGTTACCTTTACTCCCTTGGATGCGATGAACGCCGCCGTCGGAAGACCGATATATCCAAGGCCAACGACGCAGACGTCTTCAAACGTATTGTGCACCGCGGTGTTTGCCACTTTCTTTTCCTTTCGTAAGGGTTAATCTTTCACCCGTTAACTATGCGGCTCAGATTTTCCTCCTAAAGCGTACCGTTGCCTACTAGGCCCGTGTGTTCAGTCCCGGTTACTTCCTATTTGCTGACAATCTCCGGTTCAAACTCGTCAATACGCTCCCCAACGCCTACCAACTCTGCAATAGCAGCGACCGCCCGTTCAGCGGCCTGGCCGTCCCCGTAGGGGTTGACTGCGTTCGCCATAGCTTCGTACGCTGCATCCTGATCGAGAAGATTCCTCGCCTCCGCGACTATTCGATTTCGGTCAGTACCAACCAGTTTTACCGTTCCAGCAACAACAGCTTCAGGGCGCTCAGTGTTCTCACGCATCACGAGAACGGGCTTACCAAGTGAAGGCGCCTCTTCTTGCACTCCACCCGAATCCGTGAGGACGAGGTATGCACGGCTCATCAACGCCGTGAACTGATCGTAAGGCAGCGGGTCCGTGATGATGACATTCGGGAGATTCTCAACCTCCGGGAGAACCGCATCTCGCACCTTAGGGTTAAGGTGCAAAGGCAGTGCGAAAATGTGGTCCGGGTAGGACTTCGCAAGATCCTGGACTGCACCGCCAATTTCTTTCATCGCGTCTAGATTCTCGCGGCGGTGGGTGGTAACAAGGACGAGCTTCTCGTCGGAATTCCGAAGCTCCTCCAAACGCGAATCATCAAACTCAACGTCCCATTCAGACGCGGCCAATAGTGCATCAATGACGGTATTACCGGTGACGACAATGTCCTTTGAACGGAAGTTCTCCCGACGAAGATTCTCGCGCGATTCACTCGTGGGGGCCAGATGGAGAGAAGCAACCTGACCGATAATCTTTCGATTCGCTTCCTCAGGAAATGGCGAGAAAATGTTGCCGGTACGCAAGCCAGCTTCAAGGTGAACAATCTTCACGCCTCGATGGAAACCAGCCAACGCTGCCACCATGGCTGTCGAGGTGTCACCTTGGGAAATGATGACGTCAGGCTTTTCGGCCTCGATAATGGGATCAAGCCCCTGGATCGCCCTAGAAACCAACTCATTGAGGGTCTGCCCTGGCTTCATCAACGCCATATCGTGATCCGGGGTGATACCGAAGCGCTTATTTACCTGCTCCAGCATCTCTTTATGCTGACCAGTAGACACCACCACAGAGTCAAAGCGGTCGTCGTTCTGAAGTGCGCTCACAACTGGCGCAACCTTGATCGCCTCTGGGCGCGTGCCGTAGACGGTCATGATTTTCGGCTTAACCGACATGGTTTCCTTACAGGGTTGTTCAACACAGGAGTACTCGCCATATCTTAGTGGAGCAACGTGGGCAATGGGGGTGGAGGCTAAATGCTCCCTCTCGTATTCCTCTGAAACTCACCCTTGTACCCACATTTTGTCCGGGCGATACGGTATTTATTCGTCGCGTAAGCCAGTTGGAAGCCCTATCACCAGAGTTAGATCGCCTGAGCCATTTCCGGGGTATCGGTTCAGTGCTCCGCTGATTCAGAAGCCGGGGCGTCCTCATGAGCTGGATCCCCCTCCGACACAGGCAATTCCTCAGGTGCCGGTTCCTCCTCGGGCGCAAGCCCCTCCTCGGGAGCCGGCGCCTCAGCAGGAGCTTCTTCCGGCGCTTCGGCTTCCGGGATTTCGCGGAGGCTGTCCCAAAGGAATTGATGCCACTCGCGGTCGTCAGGTGCTTCCTCGCTAGTGATCGCGGGGTTTTGCGTCATGCGCGGGTCGATGATGCGCCAGGCCGTCTCCCCTTCTGCGAGCACGCCGAGGCGTCGGCGGGCTTCCTGCTCCACGTAGACCGGGTCTTCGTAGCGGGCGATATCCGCCTCCAGCTCGTCTTTACGCTGCTGGAGTGCCTCGATAGACGCCTGGGCGCGCGCGATTTCGCTGCGGCCCTCGTAGTAATTGCGCAGCGGCACCGCAATCGCGATCAACACGGTGAGAATCACGGCGATCAGGATGCCAGTGGATGCGAGATCCTGCTGCAGGATCAAAGGCTTGGCGCGACCCTGTTTCTTGCGGGCCTCTGCCTGCTCGCGCTGCGCGCGGTCCCGGGAAGCAACAGGAACCGTCTTCGGCGCGCGGCGCTTCCTGCGCGGCTTTGGTGCATCTGGGGTCATAGTGATTGTTGAGCTTAGTCGGGGGTGGGGGCGTTTGGGGTTTTGACGTGGCGTCGATAGGCAAAAGAGCGAAGAGCCTAGACCGATATCTGCAAGGCGTGGAGAAAATCGAGTGGAGTAATCACCGGCACGTTGAAGTGTTGTGCAACGTCGGGGATTTTCACTTTCTTCACGCCGTTGGGAGCACCAACCTCAGCGGTGACGATGATTGCGCCGTGGCGGTATGCGGAGGCAACCAGCCACGAATCAGCCGCCGTAAAGAAATCGGTTACCGCGAATGGCTTATAGCTAGGCTGCCTATCCTTCTGAACCCAGTTCGCTACCTCCCCATAGCGGTTAATTTCTAACTGGTCAGGGTATAAAATCTGGTTCTTCTGGATGTGGGTGTTATACCAGCCAAACCGGGGGTGAGACCACCGCTGTAATTCCTTATCCACCTCCTGGTGGAAGCAGACTTGGGGTGTGAAAAGCTTCTGCTCCAGTTGCACCCAGAGTGACGGAAAGACAGTGCCTGGATAGTAATACTCAAGATGGCCAAGGAAGTTCGTATCAACTAGGTACACTCGCTACGCCCCTTGCATTCCGATGGGGCGCCGCTTAGCAACCAGGTTCTGGAAGTTGTCGAAGCTACGCGCACCTAGGTACCTCGCGGCCTCCATGTCAGATACCTGACCATCCACCGCGGCTTGGGTGAGCGTGTCAAAGAACCGCTCGCCCACCCGTGCCCGGACAAGCACTGGGAACTGTGGCGCGCCAGTCCGGCTTTCACCCTCGTTTGGTTTGGCTCCCATCAACACGGGGTATGCCTCTGCGGCATCCGCCTTAGTGATCAGATTCAGCTTTTGAAGGCGCAGCAACGAAGCTTCGCGGCTAAGTCCAAAACGCCGTGACACCGCATCCACCTCATCCAGCACTTCGCCGGATTTGTAACCCTGGCGAACAGCTTCTCCAGGGGCCAAGAACTCAGCGGCGAACTCGTTGCACCACTGCTCCAGCTCTTGCCTGTCGCTGTGGTCAGACAACCCTGGCTTGCCACGGACAACATGCCCCAACTCGTGCGCAAGGCTGAAAAGCTGCGCCGTTTTCGCGTCATTCGTATTAACAAATACGAGGACGAATCCGCTGTCTTCGATGGTGAAGCCCCGGAACTCCTCAACATTAAGACTGCGCTTCGTAGAATTTCCAACGATCGAATTGCGCGAAACCAGCAGACCAGCATCCTCCATTGAGCGCGCTAGCGACAAGACTTTTTCAGATCCCTTGAGTGGGACTTCCGGTGGTAGCCCAAGCACCGCACGGGTCTCTTGTGCCGCTTCACGGACACTGACTCCGCCAGGCACTGACGCGAAGATAGCCGGAGGCTCAACTCCGCTCGCTTCGGAGTGGTCTGCGTACCACGCAAGTCGGCTCTCCGCAGCGGTAAGTACGTCTTGAAGTTCCGGGCTGAGTTCAGCAATGGCCGCGCTTCGCACTGTCCGGAAATCCGCAACCCCGGAGTTATCGGCTACGGGAGCCTCCAACAGCAGAAACGCAAACGGGACATGCGCTTTGTCCGCTAACTTGCGTGCCTGCGCTAACGTCGGTTTCGCTTCGCGAGAAACCCACTGGTCCAGTTTTGGGAACTGCGCACTCAGGTCGTCATCACTCAGCCCTGTGCGGCGAATAGCCCATTCCAACACGGCGGGGGCGATAGTGACTTCAACTGCTGCCATATCGACCACCCTTTCCGTTGAAACACTGTTTGTCTGCTTTGGACGCTACTTTAAACGAACACGTGACGTCGAAAAGCAAAAGGCGAAAGCCCCGCCCTGCATGGACTGCAAGGACGGGGCCGACTTGGCGCTATATGTGCTTACTTGAAACGCGGGAAGGCGTTGCAGCCTGCGTAGACAGCTGCTGGGCCAAGCTCCTGCTCGATGCGCAGCAGGCGGTTGTACTTAGCCACACGCTCGGAACGTGCCGGTGCACCAGTCTTGATCTGGCCGCAGCCAAGGGCCACAGCAAGGTCTGCAATCGTGGTGTCCTCGGTCTCACCGGAGCGGTGGGACATCATCGTGCGGTAGCCGTTGCGGTGGGCTAGGTCGACGGCATCGAAGGTCTCGGTTAGCGTGCCGATCTGGTTGACCTTCACCAGCAGCGCATTGGCTGCATTCTCGTTGATGCCGCGCTGGAGGCGGGTGGGGTTGGTGACAAAGAAGTCGTCGCCGACAATCTGGACCTTGTCACCAATCTCAGCGGTGAGCTTGACGTAGCCCTCCCAGTCGTTCTCATCCAGCGGGTCCTCGATGGAGACGATCGGGTACTCATTGATCAGGTCAGCGTAAACCTTCGCCATGTCCTCAGCGGAGTGGCTTCCACCCTCGAAGTTGTATACGCCGTTGTCAAAGAACTCGGAGGAGGCGACGTCGAGGGCGAGCGCGACATCGTCCCCAAGCTTGTAGCCTGCCTTCTCCACAGCCTCTGCAATCAGGTCAAGTGCTTCCCTGGTGGAGCCAACAGACGGGGCGAAGCCGCCCTCATCACCAAGACCAGTGGACAGGCCCTTGCTCTTAATAACAGCCTTCAGCTCGTGGTACACCTCAGTGCCAACGCGCAGCGCCTCAGAGAAGGTCTCTGCACCAATCGGAGCGATCATGAACTCCTGGACATCCACGCCAGAGTCAGCGTGAGCGCCACCGTTGAGAATGTTCATCATCGGCACCGGCAACACGTGCGCGTTCGGGCCACCGATGTAGCGGTACAACGGCAGGTTCGCGGAATCAGCCGCAGCCTTGGCAGCCGCCATGGACACGCCCAGGATCGCGTTTGCGCCCAGGTTCTTCTTGTTGTCCGAGCCGTCCAGCTCAATCATGATCTGGTCAATCACACGCTGGTCATCAGCCTCAACGCCAACCAGCTCATCTGCAATCTTCTCGTTGACGTTGTGAACGGCCTTCTGTACGCCCTTGCCCTGGTAACGCTCGTCCTCATCACGCAGCTCATGCGCCTCGTGCTCACCCGTGGACGCGCCAGACGGTACCGCGGCGATGCCGTGGGAACCGTCATCCAAAAAGACCTCTGCCTCAACGGTGGGGTTGCCGCGGGAATCAAGAATCTCGCGAGCAAATACGTGGATGATGTCGGACATGCCGGTTCAACTCCTTGGTGGTGAAACAAGTACTAGTACGTGTCCAATTGTTGCACGTTTTCACCCCGCATGCATTGAGAACACCAATTGTTTTTACGCGGGCGGGGCTAGCGGTGCGCTGGCTGATTCAGCGCGTAGTTGGCGGCCGCGTCGCGCACCTTTGCCACGTAATCATTGGAGTGGTTGTAGGCATAGATGGCTTGGCGCCAGCCTTCTTCAGTAGATAGGTCACGGCCGTTGGCGCACAGGAGGTTGGCGGCGCCCAGTGCGGCGTCATCAATCTGCTGGGGGTTTGGGTAGCCGTCGCCGTCTGCGTCGCGGCCAAAGCGCGCCCAGGACTCTGGGATGAACTGCATGGGGCCAACCGCACGGTCAAACTCCGTATCCCCGTCCAGCACACCACCGTCAGTGTCCGTGATCAGTGCGAAGTTGCCCGTGCCGTCCAGGGCTGGGCCGATGATCTGCGGGTCCGGCGTTCCGTCCGCGGTCAACCTCGCTGGGTCAAAACTGCGGCCCGTGTAGGTGCCGTGGCGGGTTTCCACCCAGCCGATGCCGGCAAGGGTGTTCCACTGCAGGTTGCACGCCGGCCAGGCTTCCGCGGCAATCAAGGCGGCATTGCCGTAAGCGCGAACCGCCTGGGGGTCAATGCGGGTTTCGTCCGCAATCGGCTGCGCCCACTCCCCGAGGTGGTTGGCGGTGCGGCCGGGCGCGTGGACGTCGATAAGCGGAGGTGCTTGTGCTGCATCCGGCGGCATGTGGGTGGGGACCGGCTCGCGCTGCGTGGGCAGCACCGGGGTGTTGGTGAGTGAGGCGAGCCAGGCCACAACTGCGGCGACCAACACAATGGTCAACACCACGGCGATCAGGCCCGCGCAGCCGCAGCCCTTCGCCGCGCGGGAGGCACGCCGGGTAGTCATGGCGAAAAAGTCTAGCATGAGTCACACGCGTCACTTCAGTAACAGCTATAGTGCTTTTATGCACAAAACTCGTATTGCAACATGCCTGGTAGCCGCCGCCGTCGCCCTTGCGCCCGCCGCCGCTGCCGACAACTCCCTTGTCCAACTCATCCGCGTAGTCAACGGCGAAGTTGAAACCGCAGACTGCAACACCCTCGGCGCGGCACTGCGCGTCGCCGGCCTTGTGGACGCAGACACCACCCGCTCCCAACTGGTTCGCAAAGTCAACGGCGCGATTGGCGACGACTCCTCCCTGCGTCTGGTCACCGCGCCGACCGTGAACAAGCTGGGTGACCGCGCGCTGCAGTGCGGCGTGGTCAAGCCGGACCCGGTCACCCCGCAGTCCCAGGCAATTGAGTTTGTCTCGCAGCTGTCCTCGCGCGCCGGCCTGCCGGAGCTGCGTAACCTGCTGCCGTAACTTTTGGGTTTATTGCTCCCGGCGTTTGCCTTCTTCCCACAGGCGATCCTGTTCGGCGGTGGGGATGGTGCCCGTTGAGCCGTCGAAAAGATAGGGCGCGCGCTGGCGCATTTTGGTGACAAAGGCTTCGGCCACATCGTCGAATGTGAAGGCGCCGCGCTCTGCGGCGATCTCGGCGTGGAACAGGACCTGCAACAGGACGTCTGAAAGTTCCTTGCGCAAATTCGCCTCCGAGGTGGGGTTTGTGATCTCCTCGGCGAGCTCCTGGGATTCCTCCAGCAGGTAGGGAATCAGCGCCTCGTGCGTCATCGCCTGCTCCCACTCCCCGCGCGTACGCGCCGCGTGCATGGTCTGTACGGCCTGGTAGACGGGGTCTTCGAGTGAGGGGACGCGGATGCCCTCGCGGTCTTCGGTGGTGACAATCCACTCCGCGCCTTGACTGTGCGGCCACGCGCGCGCATGCTCGGGGACCTCGGGGGTGTACTCAACCGGGCCCGTAATGTGCTGGGCGATTGTTAGCGGAACCATGTCAGGCCAGCGGGGGTCAAGCACAAGCGTAGGCATGCATGCGATGATAGAACCCATGACTGATCTTTCGCAGGCACTTGCAAACCACGCGCCCACCCACGGCGACGTGATGGAACACACCGTCAGCTTCTCCCCCATCCGCTGGAAAACCGGCTGGCCCCACCACTTGCGCCGCGTCCCGCCCTTTCGTGACGACGCTACAGCGACCATCACCCGCAGCGAAGTCTTCGACTTTGCATCCGTAGTCAAAGAGTCCGGGTTTGCGCGCGAGTACATCATCGACTTCCTGGGCGCCTGCTTCGCTTACATGGCTGGCAAGTCCAACCAGGTCATGCAGCTGCAGTCCTTCCTGCGCAACAAGGGCAACGCCGCGAAGCTTCTGAATGCCGTGCGTAAGCTGCAGGACGGCATCGAGCCGGTTGAGGCCTACGAGCTGCTGGTGGGCACTGGTCTGCCGCCGAAGTTCGCCTCTGGCATCGCCTACTTCCTTGCCGGTGAGCAGGAAGATGGCGAGGAAAACAAGCCCGCCATTATCTGTTCCAACCGCGCACGCGTTGCGGGTCTAACTAAGGACGCCGACTGGAGCGCCGAAGAATACGGCCAGTACCTGGATGCCCTTCGCGCTGCACGCAGCGGCGACCAGGCGTTGGATGCGGTGGAGCTGGCTGCCCGCGAAGCCGCACTGGCCGACACGGACAAGTAGCCACTAGGATTGGTTCACGACCGAGAGGGACGCCTAGCTTCCCGTTGCGCTAAGCACTCGGTCGCTTTACATTCCGGGTGGGGTGGAGCGCAGCGCCCGGGCGTTGAGCTCCCGGCGCGCCTGCTCGAGCGCGAGCAGGTCGGAAAAGAGTGCGTTGTAGGCGGTTTCGTCATCAGACGGGCGCATGCGCTGCAGTTGCGCCTTGAGCTGGGCGATCTGGTCGCCCACGCGTGTTTCCTGCAGGCGGGAAAGGACGGAGTCGATGTAGACGTCGATGTTGTCGGCGTTGATCTCCTCCACGGCAAGCTCCGCGACGAAGTTGCGGCCGTTGGCCTCGCGCATCTCCCCTGCCACGGCGGCGATCCAGTTGGAGTTGCCACTAGCGCTTGCTGCGCCGCCGACGGTGCCGATGGCTTCGCGCACCTCCCGGTACGCCGGGTTGGTAAACGCGTCCGGGTTGATGCCGTCGAAGTAGCTGCCGGCCTTCTCCGGGTACTGCAGCGCAGCCTTCAGTGACTCGCGCTGCGGCCACAGGATCGGGTCCGCCGGGTTGGGGGCTAAGAAGCGCGGTGCGGACGGGTCGGCAGACATGGTGGCCCCGGTGCTGCTTGCGGGGGTTTCTTGTCTGCGCCGCAACTCACGTTTCGGGGCCTTCGCCGCCTCACGCACCTTGGCCAGCACCTCATCGGGGTTTGGCCACCCCACCCAACCGGCGAGCCTGCGCGCGTATTCGGTGCGCAGAACTGGGTCCTTGATCTCCGCAACCACGCCCACGGTGCGGTTGAGTGCCTGGACGCGGCCTTCGGCGTGGTCCAGCGAGAAATCCGCAAGCATGGATTCCAGCACGAACTCGATCATGGGGATGCGTCGGGCGACGAGGTCGCGAACGGCGGAATCGCCACGCTCAAGGCGCAAATCGCACGGATCCATCCCGTCCGGGGCAACCGCCACAAACGACTGCCCAACGAAATCCTGATCCACATCAAAGGCGCGCATCGCCGCCTTCTGCCCGGCCTCATCACCGTCGAAGGTGTAGATCAGCTCACCGCGGAAGAAATTGTCATCCAACATGAGCCGGCGGATGGTCTGCAGGTGATCACGGCCAAACGCGGTGCCACAGGCGGCCACGGCGGTTTCCACGCCAGCGGCGTGCATGGCCATCACGTCCGTATAGCCCTCCACAATCACCGCCTGGTGGCCCGAGGCGATGTGCTTTTTCGCAAGATCAAGGCCAAACAAGACCTTCGACTTGTGATACAAAAGCGTGTCCTGGGTGTTCATGTATTTGCCCATGGGGTCATCGTCGAAAAGCTTCCTAGCCCCAAAACCGATGACATTGCCGGCGGCATCCTTAATAGGCCACAGCAGGCGGCGACGGAATTTATCAATCGGGCCGCGCTTGCCCTGGCTGGTCACGCCGGCGGCGATGAGCTCCTGGACGTCAAACCCCTTGCGCAGCAGATGCTTGGTTAGTAGGTCCCAGCCGTCCGGGGCGTAGCCGCACTCGAACTGATAGATGTGCTCGCGCGAAAACCCGCGATTCAGCAGAAACTCGCGGCCCACCTGCGCCTGCGGCGTCTCCAACTGCTCACGATAAAACTCATGCGCCGCCTTATTCACCGCCAGCAGACGCTGACGAGTACCCGGCTTCACATCACGCGCGCCCGTGGACCCGCCCTGGTAATTAATGCGGTACCCAATATGATCCGCAACCGCCTCCACCGCCTCCGGGAAGGTCAGCTGCTCCATTTCCATCAGGAAACTAAACACGTCCCCACCCTTGCCGGTGGAAAAGCAGTGATAGTAACCGCGGGCGGGGCGGACGTGAAAGGACGGCGTTTTTTCGTCCTTAAACGGGCTTAAGCCCTTCAGCGAATCGTGGCCTGCGGGTTTGAGCTGCACATACTCACCGACAATTTCTTCAATCGGCGCGCGCTCACGGATAGCCTCAATATCACTATCCGGAATTCTCCCCTTAGCCATGGGCACATGGTAGCGCGTGGCACGATAGACACCTATGAAACGCCTCATTGCACTCGCCGCCTGCTGCGTACTCAGCGCGTGCACCACACCGGGGGTAGGCACGGGTGTGGGGCCGTCGGGGCTTCCTGCTTGTGGACGCCTCCCCGCACAAGCCCGGGACACCATCTCCTTAATCAACGACGGCGGGCCCTACCCCTACCCGGTTAACGACGACAAACGCTTCGGCAACTACGAAGGCCACCTACCTAGCCAGGCGCGGGATTACTACCGCGAGTACACCGTGGATACGCCGGGGGTGAACCACCGCGGCGCGCGCCGCATAGTCACCGGCGGGGGTGGCGACGGGGTTGTGGACGAATGGTTCTACACCGACGACCACTACGAAACGTTCTGTGAGATTTCGGCCAGTGAAGTGGAGGGCAAGTAATGCTGACTGTTTGGGTAACCCGCCCCGTGCGAAGCGTGGCCGACCTCGGCGCCGCCATCAACGTCGCCGCCTACGGGCCGAAATCCGCCGCCGAACGACCCGTCGCCCGCAACCTGGACGCGCTGGCGGACGTGTTGCGCGAAATTTCGCCGCGCTACTCCAAGGTGGTGGTGGCGGATTGGGGGTTGACGGGGGCTTTGGCAAGCAACATGCTCAATGTGTTTGAAGATGCAGGCGTGCAGCTCGTGCGGTAGCTACTTAGTCTGATTCGGATGATTCGTGTGCACCTGTTCCAAGTAAACCGTGCGACCATCTACAAAGAACCAAATCCGAGCAGAACCTTTCAACGTCGGCTTATGCTGCCAACGCTCAAAAGACTTCCCACCCCGTTGGACAGTTCCTAGCTCCCCCTTCAGCCGATAATTAGTCGGAGTAATTTGCAACGGCGTCCTTGTCAGAAAATCCCACGCGTCAGCCATGACATTTCTGGACGTAGCCACCAGGTCCCGCCACCCCTTGGCAGCATTCGATGTTGCAAAACGGATCCCCCTTCTTAACCGCCGCCATGGTTAAGGGCGCCCCACTGGTTCTTCAGGAGTAATCCAAACAAGATCCACACAGTTCAAACCAGCGGCAATTGCAGAGGCAGTCTCCTCCCACGAAGTTAGCTCTGAAAGAGCAAGCTGATATTGCCCAGTGGCAAAGGACGCGCGCGCAGCATCCAGTAGGTCTTGTGCACAGGTCTGCCTGTCCTGCTCAGAAAGCGCAAACATCCAAGGGAACACGCGACACATACGCTCCGCCAGCGCTCCCTCTTCACTAGTAGCTGCCGTGACAATCTTCGCAGCGAGTGAAAGCAACTGAGCCCTACTCTCAGCCTCCCGCTGAGACATGAGAATCAACGCTTCCCCATCGCGGCGCGTAACAGTCACGGGATGATCTTCAGCCAACGCAAAAACCTCGGCGGAGTGCTTACTCAAATCAGAGGAGCGCCGAGTGTAATTCGGGCTATGCGCAACAGTGGTCATACGAGCATCCTATTCGGAACGTATTCGGAAGTCCATGGCTCTTCGCGAATTCCATGCCGCGGTTCACACGCGGCTGCTAAATGTCTGTGAGAACCCCTACAAAATACGTGTGGTTTCTGTCATACTTTTGCGGGTAAGTACCAAGGTTTCTACCCACGACTGGAGAAGCGCATGAGCTCACTTCTGCTCGTATTCGTCGGCCTGGCCATGATGGCCGCCGGATACCTGCTGTATTCCAAGTTCCTCGGCCGCAAGGTCTACCAGCTTTCAGACGCATACAAGACGCCCGCCCACACCATGGAAGACGGCGTGGACTTCGTTCCCACCAACAAATACGTGCTGTGGGGCCACCACTTCACCTCCGTCGCGGGAGCCGCGCCGATCATCGGCCCGGCCGTTGCCGTGATTTGGGGCTGGGTACCGGCCTTTCTGTGGGTAACCCTTGGCACGGTGTTCTTTGCGGGGATGCATGATTTGGGGGCGCTGTGGGCCTCCCAACGCCACCGCGGCCAATCCATCGGCACCCTGTCCGGCCGCTACATCGGTGCACGCGGCCGCAACCTGTTCTTGGTTGTCATCTTCCTGCTGCTGCTCATGGTGAATACCGCGTTCGCCGTGGTGATTTCGAACCTGCTGATCTCCACCCCATCCGCCGTTATCCCCACCTGGGGTGCGATCCTAGTGGCACTGTTAATCGGCCAGGCCATCTACCGCCTCAACTGGAACCTGCCTTTGGTGTCCATCGTGGGCGTTGCCGCGCTCTACGGCCTGATGATCCTGGGTGACCGCGTGCCGCTCGCCCTGCCGGAGGAAATGCTGGGTATCCCGGCTCGCGGCTGGTGGATCATCTTCCTGTTCACCTACGCATTCGTCGCCTCGCTTCTGCCCGTGTGGGTACTGCTGCAGCCTCGCGACTACATCAACGGCCTGCAGCTCTTCGTTGGCCTGATCATCCTCTACGGCTCCTTCCTGGTGGTTCGCCCGGAAGTTGCGGCACCCGCACTTCGCGAGACCGTCCCGGACGGCACCCCCGGCATCTTCCCGTTGCTGTTTGTCACCATCGCGTGTGGCGCGATCTCCGGCTTCCACGGCGTTGTGGCCTCCGGTACGTCGTCCAAGCAGCTGGATAAGGAAACGGACGCGCGCTTCGTCGGCTACTTCGGCGCCGTGGGCGAAGGCCTGCTGGCGCTTGGCACGATCGTTGCCACCACCAGTGGTTTCAAGACGCTCGCCGACTGGGAGAACATCTACAACGAGTGGAACGCCGGCGGCGTGAATGCGTTTATCCAGGGCGGCGGCGCGCTGATGAACGAGGGCCTGGGCATCCCAGCCTCCCTGTCCGCCACAATCCTGGCCACCATGGCCGTGCTGTTTGCTGCCACCACCATGGACTCCGGCGTGCGCCTGCAGCGCCTGGTTGTCGGCGAGATCGGCGAGCTGATGGGATTCAAGGTCTCCGGCCTGGTTGCCACCATCATCGCCGTCGGCTGCGCGATGGGTCTGACCTTCTCCATGGGCACCGACGGCTCCGGCGGCATGCTGATCTGGCCGCTGTTCGGCACCACCAACCAGCTCATGGCTGGTCTGACGCTGTCCATCGTCGCCGTGATCCTCACGCAGCTGCGCCGCCCGACGCTGCCGATCCTGCTGCCGCTGATTTTTGTCACCGCCATGTCCCTGTGGGCGGCAATCCTGCAGGTTCGCACGTTCTACAACTCCGGCAACTGGCTGCTGCTGGTCCTGGACGTGATCATCATCTGCTGCGCAATCTGGGTCATTGTGGAAGCGTTCACTGCGGTGTCTAAGGCCCGCCGCGAGCCAGCAGTTGTGTGGCGTGATGACGAAACGATGCCGGGTGAATTGGCGGATGTTCGAACGTCTTAAAGCAATCGGCGCCGGGTTAGACGAGTTCTACAAGGCGCCGTACCGCCGCGAGTTCGCACGTGCCGCGCGCGAGGAAGACGACCTGTTTACGCTTTTGGTCGCCTCCGAGCTGCTGGGCATCCCGAACCCGGCGACCTACTACACGCTGGAACTTATGCCACTGATGTATGAAGATTTCCACGCCTGGCACACCCGCATGGGCATGGAACGCTCGCCGCTGGATGGAGTCCGATGCTGCTAGAAACCGCGCCCGTGATGTTCTTCGGCGGCAAAGGTGGCGTAGGAAAAACCACGGTCTCTGCGGCGACGGCGGTGAGCTTGGCTGCTTCACAGCGGCGCGTGCTGCTCATCTCCACCGACCCCGCCCACAATCTCGGGCACATTTGGTCCACTCGGTTAACTGATACGCCGCGTCAGTTGGAGCCGGGGCTGGATGTGGTGGAGCTGGACCCGGCGGCGACCACTGAACGCCACCTGGCGGAAGTCGAGCGCTCCATGCGCGCGATGATGCCGGAGCGGATGCATTCGGAAATCCGCCGTCACCTGGATCTGTCGCGCAACTCCCCCGGCATGCACGAGGCCGCGATGCTGGAGGCGGTTGCGGAGCTTTCGCTTACCGACGCCTACGACCACGTCATCTTCGACACCGCCCCCTCCGGGCACACCGCCCGCCTGCTTGCGCTGCCGGAGCTGATGAGCGCGTACACCGGTGGGCTTATGGAGCGCCGCGAGCAGTCCGACACCTTTTCCCGCGCCATGCGGGGTTTAAGCGGCAAGGTGGTGGACAGTAGTGATCCAGTGGAGCGTCGGAATTCCGAGATCCGCGCGGCGTTGTTGCGCAGGCGCCGGAAGTTCGAGCGTTTGCGTGAGGTGCTGACGGATCCTGCGCGGTGTGTCTTCCACATCGTGCTGACCGCCGAGCGTCTACCCGTGCTGGAAAGCGCGGAGCTGCACGAGGAGCTCACGCACCACGGCATCCGCGTGGGCTCGCTGGTGATCAACCGCCGCAGCCCCGCAGGTGACGGTCAGTTCATGGCGACGCGCCGCGGCGTTGAAGACGAGGCGCTCGCGTTGCTATCCACGCTTTTGCCCACGGTGCCGCGGGTGGAGTTGCCGTGGCTAGCCGGAGAGATAGGCACGCGTGAGGCGCTCGGCCAGATCGCCGCGGCGCTGTCGTAGCGGCGCTGTCGTAAAAGCGCTAGAAGAAGCCGTCGAACGCGGCGGCTTTCTTCGCGGCGCGCTCTAAGCGGGACTCGGTCATCGACGCGATCTGGTCCACAATCACCCGCTCACGCTCCATCTCCGTCTCCGCTGTCAGCCACCACTGCTGGAACATCGTGTCCAGGGTGCCCGGCGCGCCGGCCTTCAAGTAGTCGTAGACGCGGAAGATGCTTTCGCGCTGCCGGTCCTGGCGGGCCGTGTGCGCCGGCACATCCATCACGTAGAGCACCGCGATCGTTTTTAACAGCTTGACCTCGGCCTCAATATTCGGCGGGATGATCAGATCACCGTGGGTGCGTCCGAGCGCCTGGCCATCGTGCGCGTCTAGCGTCGCCTGTGTCACCGCTCCCACGTAGCGCCCCACCAGCTCACTCGTTAACTGCTTCAGTTCCGTCCACGCGGCGAGCGTGTAGTTAAAGTCCGCGGCGCGTGAGATGGAGGGGAGGGATTGGAGGTGCGACGCGGCGTCGATAAGCAAAGAAGCACTACCGCCGAAAGCCAGGGAACCTTTCTCCGCCAAGGCGGCGAGCTCAACGAAATCCCACAGGACCTTCAGCGAGATGCGCCCGGAAATGATCCCGTCTTCAACATCGTGCACCGAATAGGCAATGTCATCGGCGAAATCCATCACCTGCGCCTCAATCGGCGGGCGATCATCCGTATGCCCCTGGCGAGCCCACGCGAGAATCGCCGCATCCTCGTCATAGGCGCTGTACTTCTTATTCACCGTGCCGTCCGCGTTCGTGCGGGTGCGCGGGTACTTGCACGCGGAATCCAGCGCCGCACGCGTCAGGTTCAGGCCGTAAGAATCGGCGCCGTCGAGCACCTTCGGCTCCAGGCGCGCGAGAATCCGCAGCGTCTGCGCGTTGCCCTCGAAGCCGCAGGCGGACACCTCATCCAGCGCACGCTCGCCGTTGTGCCCGTACGGCGGGTGCCCGATGTCGTGCGACAGGCCCGCCAGCTCACACAGGTCCGGGTCCAGGCCCAGGCCCGCGCCGATACCGCGCGCGATCTGCGCAACCTCCAGCGAGTGTGTCAGGCGCGTACGCGGCGTGTCACCATCCTGCGGGCCGACCACCTGGGTTTTATCGGCAAGGCGCCGCAACGCCGCCGAATGCAGCACGCGGGCACGATCACGGGCAAACGCGCCGCGCGTATCCGCATCCGGCGCAATCTGGGAACCCTTGGGCGCCTCGCTGACGCGTCGCTCGGCATCTTCCAGGGTGTAACGGTATCGGCTCACAGTTCTTAAGCCTATCTTTTGCGTAATCGGACTACCCTTGGGTGCCATGAAACTTCGCCACATCCCTGTCCTTGTCGCCGCCGGGTTCGGCTTGAGCGTCGCACCGATCGCCATGCTTATCGACGCCCCATTAGCCCACGCCCAATCCACCATCACCGGCCCACGCCTTCTAACCGCGCCGGTGACCGACGAAGCCGGGGTGCTCTCCGCCGGCGATCTCTCGCGCGTTGAGAGTGCTGTGCAGCAGGTCAGCGCGGAAAAGGGCAAGTCTTTGCGCGTGGTATTCGTCTCGTCTTTTGATGGTGTGGCGCCGAACACGTGGGCGTCCCAGGCCGTTGACGCAAACGGGCCGAACACGGCGGTGCTTGCGGTCTCCCCATCCGAGCGCGCCTATGCCATCGAAGGCGGCAACCAGTGGACGCAGCGCGAAATCGACGCCATGGACGCCGCCGCGTACCCGCGCCTGGCGCAGGAAGACTGGGCGGGTGCCGCGGTCGATGCGGCGGATGCGGTGATCAGTGCGGGCTCGGGTTCTGGCTCCGGTTCCGGTTCTGGTGACGGCGGCGGCGCGGGCTGGCTTGCCGGCGGTGCGGGCATTGCGGCGCTGGCTGGCGGCGGGTTGTACGCGGCGTCTCGGCGCAACACGAAGAAAACCACCGCGAAACAGCTCGAATCCGCCCGCGCCTTGGATCCCGGCGACACCGATGCCCTGGGGCGCCTGCCAACGCACACCCTGGAACAAGTCGCGCGCGACGCACTCGTCTCCGCCGACGAATCCATCACACAAGGCAAAGAGGAACTGCGCCTGGCCACCGCCGAGTTCGGCGCGGATCGCGTCCGCCCGTTTACCTCCGCGATGAACACCGCAACCTCCACGCTGCAGCGCGCTTTCAACACGCACCAGAAGCTTTACGACGCAATCCCCGAAACCGAACCCGAAAAGAGGGCGATGCTGGTGGATATCGTGTCGTCCTCAGGCAAGGCGGAACAAGCGCTGCGCGACAAAACCGCCGAGTTCAACGAGATGCGCGGCGTACTCATGCGCGCGCCGGAAGAAGTGGACAAGGTGCGCGCACGCACGATTGATATCCGCGCGCGCCTGGAACCCGCACAGCGCACGTTGGATGAGCTGCGCGCACGCCACACCGAAGAAATGCTGCAGTCCATCGCAGACAACGTCGACATCGCGCGCGATTCGCTCACCGAGGCCGAAAAACACCTCGACGAAGCATCCGAGCTGGCGCGCCAGGGTGCGGGTAGGCAGGCCTCACTAATCGACGTTCTCAGCGCCGCCACCCGCGCCGTCGACCTTTCCGACACCAACCTCACCGCCATCGAACACGCCGAAGAAACCCTGCGCAACGCCCAGGCGAATCTGCCGGCGCTGCAGCGCGAAATCGAAGACGAACTGCGCCAAATCGAAGAGGTCAAGGCGGCACGTGCGCAGGGTGCGCAGATCGATGTGGCCGCGCTGGACGAAGTGGCGGAGGCGGCGCGGAGGGTGCTCGTGGACGTCGACAAGCGAGCTGCCCATGACCCGCTTTCGCTGTACACCGAGCTGAGCGACGTGGACGCGCGAATCGACGAACAACTAGCCATCGCCCAAGGCGCGGCCGGCGACCAACACCGCGCGCTGCAACTCTTCGACCAGCAAATGCAAGTAGCCACCGCGCAAATCCAAGGCGCCGAAGACCTCATCCGCTCCCGCGGACGCATCATCGGCTCCCACGCCCGCACCCTGCTCGCGCAGGCGAAACGCGAATACGCCCAAGCGCACCAACTGCGCGTGCAGGACACCCGCGCCGCCATCGACTACGCACGCACCGCCACCAACACCGCCCGACGCGCCGCGAAAGCCGCCAACGACGACCTCAACCGCTACCGCGCCGCCCAAAACCGACGCACCGCGAACAACATGGCGCAAGCCGTGCTGTGGGGCTCCATTATGAGCGGCGGCTTCGGCGGCGGCGGGGGCGGCGGCAGCTTTGGCGGAGGCGGCGGGGGCGGCGGATTCTCCGGCGGCGGACCCATCGGCCGCGGGGGTACCTTCTAGCCACCCCCACAAGACGTAGCCGAGCCGAACTGGGCGTTGTGTGAAATTCCACAGCGCCCGGTTTTCTTTATCCACAGGCTTTTGCTCGGCGCGCTTTCCTCATGCGGCGGGGGTGTTTAGCGTGCGGGGTATGACTTCGTTTGCTGGCTTGATTGCGTCGCAAAGCGTCGATGCCCTTGCGGACTTCGACCGCGACACCGCCCTTGCCGCACGCCTGTCGTCCACACTCATCGCGGACTGGGAAATGGTGCACAAGGCCTACTTTGGCACGCGCGCCGACCGCGAAGCCCTCGTGTTTGCGCGGGCCAACCAGGTGCCGCTTGAGCAGCTCATCACCATCGAAAAAGCACTTTTGCGTATCGACGACCCGTCCAACCACCCCACCGCCCGCCTCCACCTGCTGGCGCAACCACGCAGCCCGCGAGGCCTGAAGGCGGCGATTCGGGAGCTGATCCCGCGCGAGGAGAAGCCGTACGAACAGACCGCGTCGTTTTCGCGGTCGCGGTGCCGCACCCGTTCCCTGCGCGTTGCGTTGGACGAACGGTTGATGGCCGACCTCGAACACCATCTGCGTCGCGACATCGACCCGTCGCGCCCCGCCGGCCCCCAAATGGCGGCGAACTTCGCGCGCCTGCTCAACCGCGACGGCACAGACGGTACAGGCGCGGGTGCCGGCACGGGCGACGCAAGCACCAGCGGCACCGGCGCTGCTGCAAGTACAGGCGCGGACGCGGGTGCCGGCACGGGCGACGCAAACGCAGGCGCGGGCGCGGGTGCCGGCGTGCGGGTGGCTGCTGCTGCGCCGCGGCCCGTCGTCCTCGTGCCGCTGCCCGAGCACGTCAAGCTGCTTGGCCGCACGGTTCCAAACCCCAGCGCAGGTGCTAGCGGCGGCGCGGGTAGCGGTCACAGCGGCAGTGCCGGCAGTGCCAGCAACGGTGCGAGCGCGGAGGATGTGCTGCTCGGGCTCAGCGACGGCACCACCATCACCGGCGCCGAATACCTCGCGCTCCACCACGGCGCCGAACTGGAAGTGGCGTTGTTTCATCCGGTGGAGGGCGCGGTTGATGCGTACAGGGGGCGCAGGTACGCAAATGCGAAACAGCGGCTCCTGGCCAAGCTGGTCTCCCCCACCTGCGCCTGGCCTGATTGCAAAACGGCCGCCGAGCACTGCGAAGCGCACCACGTCACGCCCTGGAAGCACGGCGGCAACACCAACATGGACAACCTGACCATGCTGTGCAGCTACCACAACCGTGTCAACGACGACGATCCCGGCGTTACAGGGGGCCTTGCTAAACGACGCCGCCGCGCCGGCCACATCACGCTCATCCGCGGCCGCCCCGCGTGGCAGCCCGAATGGGGCCCGCCTATCGAGAACACCGCCGGGCCTCCGGGCGCAATGCGGCTGCTGTTCGGCGCCATCAAACGGTAGCCGCGTTGCGTGCGCGGGTGCGCGAAGGTGCGGTGCGCGGGGTTAGCGCGGGTGCGCGGGGTTAGCTCGGGTACGGGTACGCCGTGCGTGCTCGGGTGCGTGCGGGTGTGGGGTTCGCGCGGGTGCGGGTACACCGTGCGCGGGGGTAATGGGCGGGGTTAGGAGAGGCGGAGGTTGGTGATTGGGGCGTCGATAAACGACAGCGCCCAGGCGATGAAGCCGAGGTCCACGTCAAGCTGCCGGTTGGCGGGGTCAGCGGCGGAAGCACGGTCAGCCGAGGAAGCACGGTCGGCGCCGGAAATGGCGGCGGGGGTATCAATCACGGTGAGTTCGATGTTGCCGTCAGGGGTGGACTCCGTGGTGCCGACCAAACGGCCGTCCGCGTCCGTGATCTCGCGGCGCTTATGCAGCGGCGAGCTGCCGCGGCGGCGCACGGTGTAGGTGCGCCCGTCACAGTCAGCCACGTATTTGCTCACGGTGATGGAGCGTTTGCGGAGGGTGTACGGGTGGCCGTCGATAGTAGTGGCGCGCACGTGCGTGGCCTTGGTGGATTTGACCACCATGGACACGCCCGCAATCGTGACCGTGTGCGGCACGGTCATAGCACGTACACCAGCACCGCAACCACCGACAGCAGCACCAGCGTGGCAATCAGCGCGTTTGCGGAGACGTTCTGGCGCGACTCCATCACCTCGCGCGACAGCCACGCGAGCGCCACGACATCCGTGGCAGGCAGGTCGGTTTCGCCCTCGAACTCCAGGATCGCCTTGCGCACACCCGAGTTGGCGCGCGTGAACTGCGCGACTTTCTCGCCGGCGGCGTTGTCGATGATCCAGTTCGATGAGGTCTCGCTGACCAGCGTGTAGCCGCGCCCCTCAACCTCGGCGCGGATGGTTTCGCCGCGCTTCAGCGGGTCGGCGGCACGCACGATTTCCACACCGTCGCGCACCGCGCTGGCCCCGGCCTCAGGTGCAACGGTCAGCTCCCAGACTTCGCCGCCAACATCCGCGTGCGTACCACGAAACACGCCGAGTACCTCGGGTCCGTCCTCTACAAGCAGCTTCGGCGCGTCCCGGTCCGTACGATCCCAACTGACGTAATGCATTAGCAGCCGATCAGTCGCGCAGCCAGGTATGCCTCGAGCTCTGCCAGCGGCACGCGCTCCTGCTCCATGGTGTCGCGCTCGCGCACGGTCACGGCGTTGTCCTCCAGCGACTCGAAGTCATAGGTCACGCAGAACGGCGTACCAATCTCGTCCTGGCGGCGGTAGCGGCGGCCGATCGCACCGGAGGTGTCGTACTCCACGTTCCAGAACTGACGCAGTTTGTCCGCCAGCTCGCCCGCCGGGCCGGCAAGCTCCGGCTTCTTCGACAGCGGCAGCACGGCCACCTTCACCGGCGCGAGGCGACGGTCAAGGCGCAGCACAACACGAGTGTCGGTGCCTCCCTTGGTGTTGGGGGCTTCTTCTTCATCGTAGGCGTCGATAAGAAATGCCATCATGGCGCGACCCAAGCCTGCCGCCGGCTCGATGCAGTACGGGATCCAACGCTCGCCGGACTCCTGGTCGAAGTAGGACAGGTCCTCACCGGAGGCCTCGGAGTGGGTCTTCAGGTCATAATCCGTGCGGTTGGCAATGCCCTCCAGCTCGCCCCACTTGGAGCCGGTGAAACCGTACGCGTATTCAATATCCACGGTGCGCTTGGAGTAGTGCGACAGCTTCTCCTGCGGGTGCTCGTACAGGCGCAGGTTGTCCGGGTTGATGCCCAGGTCGATGTACCACTGGTGGCGGTTATCAATCCAGTACTGGTGCCACTGCTCGTCCTCACCCGGCTTGACAAAGAATTCCATCTCCATCTGCTCAAACTCGCGGGTTCGGAAGATGAAGTTGCCCGGGGTGATCTCGTTGCGGAAGGACTTACCAATGTTGGCGATGCCGAACGGGGGCTTCATGCGTGACGACGTCATCACGTTCTTAAAGTTCACAAAAATACCCTGAGCCGTCTCGGGGCGCATGTAGTGCAGACCCTCTTCGTCGTCGACGGGGCCGAGGTACGTCTTCATCAGGCCGGAGAATTCGCGCGGCTCGGTCCAGTTGCCGGGCTGGCCGGTCTCCGGGTCATTGATGTCTGCCAGGCCGTTTGCTGGCGGGTGGCCGTGCTTCTCTTCGTAGGCCTCAATGAGGTGGTCGGCGCGGTAGCGCTTGTTGGTGTAGAGCGACTCCACCAGCGGGTCCGTGAACACCTCAACGTGGCCGGATGCGACCCACACCTGGCGCGGCAGGATGATGGAGGTGTCAACGCCAACCGTGTCGCGGCGGGACTGCACCATGTGGCGCCACCACTGGCGCTTGATGTTTTCCTTCAGCTCAACGCCAAGCGGGCCGTAGTCCCAGGCAGAGCGGGTGCCGCCGTAGATTTCACCGGCCGGGTATACAAGGCCGCGGCGCTTGCACAGGTTAACTACGGTATCGATTGTATTGGCGGGCACTTGGTCCGAGCCTCCTCTTTGCGTCTGAACACTTTCGGCAACAGTCTAGCGAAGCGACCAGCAAACTCTGCATGGTGTGGGGAAATGTGCAACATTTACTGGTCCATTTGCAGTAAAATATTCCGGCATGGAACTGACACCGCGGGAGCTTGAGCGCACTGTTGTGCTGCTCAGCGCGCTTGATTCGCGGTTACGGTTGCAGTTGGTGCTTTTGCTTGCCGACGGCGACCGCGCCGTCAACACCCTCGTCACCTCCTTGGGTAAATCGCAGCCTTTGATTTCGCAGCATTTGCGGATTTTGAGGGCGGCGGGGGTGGTGGCGTCGCGTCGTGAAGGGCGTGAGGTGGTCTATTCGTTGACGCATCCGGGGGTAGTTGACGCAATCCACTGGCTTGCGGGGCGGGGGCATTCGGGTGGGGTTGGTGTGGCGGCAATCGCGGCCCCGGGGCTCACCCCGTCAACCCCGAGGCCGCAAAAAGCTTAGCGGTGGGCTAATAGTGGTAGGTATGGCCAAACAGCCCATTCCCAAGATCGGTCCCCGCTCGACGCGACAGCGCACCGCCATCGTGGAGATGCTGCGCGAGGTTGAACGCTTCTCCTCTGCCAGGACAATCCACGGGATGCTTGAAGAGCGCGGCGAACAAGTCGGCCTGACCACCGTGTATCGCACGCTGCAGTCGTTGGCGGAGATGGACATTGTGGACGTGTTGCAGACCCCCGAGGGCGAAACGCTGTACCGCCACTGCGTGAGTCCGCACCACCATCACCATCTCGTGTGCACCAAGTGCGGGCGCAGTGAGGAAGTTGAGGGCGGGCCGGTGGAGCGTTGGGCGGAGGCGGTTGCGTCGCGCTACGGCTACGAGCTTGTGGCTCACGACGCCGAGGTGTACGGCATCTGCCGCGCCTGCCAAGCCGCGCGAGCCGAACAAGAAGCGCAAGCTGAGCAAGAGGCACAGGCCGAGCCGGGGAGGCAGTAGCGGCGCCAAAACTGCTGGCCCGTAGCGGCGCCAAACCGCGCCCGGCGCGCTGGGATTTCGCTAGGGTTTCGCGAACTTATCTACCGCGCCGCCGAAGCGGCGGTCGCGCTTGGCGTACTCCAACACTGCGTCGTACATGTGCTGCGGCGTAAAGTCCGGAAACAGCGTGTCCTGGTAGACTATCTCCGCGTACGCCGACTGCCACAAAAGGAAGTTCGACGTGCGCTTCTCCCCACTCGGGCGCAGAAACAGGTCCACGTCCGGCATGTCGGGGCGGTACAGGTATTGGGACAGCGTGTCCTCGTTGATGTCGCCGGGGCGGATGTTGCCTTCGTTGGCGGCTTGGATGAGGTTACGTGTGGCGTCGATAATCTCGGCCCTGCCGCCGTAATTAATACACATGGCGAGCGTGAGCCCGGTGTTGTCCTTCGTCAGCGCTTCGGCTTCCTCCAGCTCACGCAGCACCGAACGCCACAGCCGCGGCCGCCGGCCCGCCCACACGATGCGCACGTTTTTCTCATGCAGCTCATCACGTTGGCGACGCAGCACGTCGCGCGAAAAACCCATCAGAAAACGTACTTCGGAGGCGGAGCGCCGCCAATTCTCCGTCGAAAAGGCGTAGGCGGACAGCCAGTCGACGCCCATGGCGATGCAGGCATCCACACAGTCCATAAGCACCGCCTCCCCGCGCCTGTGTCCCTCCGTGCGCGGCAGGCCACGTTCTTGGGCCCAGCGGCCGTTGCCGTCCATGACCAGCGCAATGTGGCGTGGGATGAACTTGGGGTCAATCGCGGGAGGTTGCGGTGTCATGCGTTTGATTATGCCTGCTCCATCACGCGCAGTGACTTCAGCCCGGTTTCAAGGTGATAGTTCAGGTGCGCGGCAGTCAGGCGGTGCGCGGCGGCGGCGTGCTCGGGGCCGGCGGGGTGGTTGTGTTGCAGCAGCCACATGGTGTGGAGGACTTCCGGGTCCACGTCGGCGGATCCGGACGGGCGGCAGTTGGTGCACACGGCGCCGCCTACTGCGGGGTTGAACGCGCGGTGCGGGCCGGGCGCCTGGCAGTTGGCGCAGTTGAACAGGGTGACTCCCCAGCCGGCATGGTCTGTGGCTTGGAGGATGAAGGCATCTAACACCATTGTCGGAGCTTCGTTTGCTTGTAGACGCCCCAACGCAGCCCCCACCAACCCAAACAACCCCGGATCCGCCTCCTCATAAGCCAGCTTTTCTGCGGTTTCCATGATCGCGCAGGCGGCGGTGTAGCGGTCAAAGTTGTCGGTGATTTGGTGGCCGTAGTAGGTCACGGTGTCCGCGCCGGTGATGGTGGCAAGCGCATTGGTTTTGCGTCCGGGGTAGACCTGCACGTCTACCTCCACAAACGGCTGCAGGCGCGAGCCGAAGCGGGACTTGGACTTGCGCACCCCCTTGGCCACGCCACGCACCAGGCCGTGGTGTTCGGTGAGCAGGACGATGACGCGGTCCGCCTCGCCGAAGTCGTAGGTGCGGATGATGTAGGCGCGATCGCGCCAGGAGTTAAAAGCCACCTAAAAGCCCAGCCGTCCGAGGGCCTTCGGGTCCGACTGCCAGTTCTTCAGCACCTTCATACGCAGGTCCAGGTAGACGTTGGTGCCGGTCAGGTCCATGATCTGGCGTCGCGCGCGGTGCGTAATACCGGACAGGCGGCGCCCGTCCGGGCCCTCCAGGATGCGCTTCTGGCCGGGGCGCTCTAGGTAGACCACGGCGTAGATCATGGTGCGCTCCGGGTTGTCCGGGTCCGGCACCATCTCATCTACTTGTACGGCAACGGAGTGCGGCAGTTCCTCGCGAAGACCCTTGAGCGCCTCTTCACGGATCAGCTCCGCGATGCGCGTTTCCATGTCCTCATCGGTCACGTGGTCCTGGGGGTAGAAGCGGGGGCCTTCGGGGAGTTGAGAGACCAGGACGTTCAAAAGCACATCCAGCTGCACCTGCTCGGTGGCGGACACCGGCACAACCTCCGAATCCGGCCCCAGCATCTCATGCAGCTCAATGAGGCGCTCGCCCACCGCGTCCTTGGACGTCTTGTCCAGCTTGGTCACAATGCCAACCACCGGCGCCTTCGGACTGATCTCACGGATCTGCTCATAAATGAAGCGGTCGCCGGGTCCGAGCTTCTCATCCGCCGGCACCGTAAAGCCGATCACGTCCACGTCCGCGTACGTGTCGCGCACCACGTCATTCAAACGCTCACCCAAAAGCGTGCGCGGGCGGTGAATACCCGGGGTGTCCACCACGATCACCTGGGCGTCATCGCGATTGACAATGCCGCGGATCGGGTGACGCGTTGTCTCCGGCTGATCCGCCATAATCGCAATCTTCTCCCCCACCAACGCATTGGTCAGCGTGGACTTACCCGTATTCGGACGGCCCACGAAAGCAACAAAACCAGAGCGGAAGCCCTCAGGTGCGGAAGTGAAATCATGCATAACGCCTAAGGGTACTCAACCTCCACCACATCAAAGGAGGAGCGCGGCCGGACGAGCAGCTCCTGGCACTCAATCAGCGGCAGTTCCGGCAGATTGCGCGTGCGGACCTCGTTGACAAAATCAAACATCGTCGCCCCCAAATGACCCAGCCTGTCGCGGGCTGGCTCGTCAAACATTGCCGCGTAGAGCGCGGTGGCGAGGTCTCCGGCGCCGACGACGTTGCCGCCTAAACGTGGCGTCGATAAGCAAAAAGTGCCCTCGGGCGACACATCGATCATGCGCAAAGGATCCGAGCCCACCGAGGTAATCAACGCGCGCGACGGCAGATCCACCCCCAGCAGATTCAGCTCCCACTCATTCGGGGTAATCGCATCAGCCAGCGGAATCAGCACCTCACGAAACACATCCGGCATCTCCGGGCTGACAAAAGAACCAACCTCCTCATTACCAATCACCGGATCACAGATGTAGCGCGCCTGCGGATTCGCCGCCTTGATACGCGTCACGGTCTCGCGCACCACCTCCGCAAGCTCCGGCGAACCCAGGTAGCCAGTGACCACCAGATCAACCTGGTCAAACGCAAAACTAAACCCGTCCAGCACATCTTTGACCTGAGCCGGGTCCATCACCGGCCCACCCCAATCGGGGTACTCCGTATGGTTGGAAAAATTCACCGTGTACACCGGCCAGACCTCATGGCCTAAGCGCTGCATAGCAAAGGTAGCCGCCGAATTTCCCACATGCCCGTAGGCCACGTGAGACTGCAAGGAAACGATATTCACGGCGAAAATCCTAACAATCGCTAGAGTGGGGGTACTTCTGTGATTGCAACCACAAAATGCGAAGGGAGAGGCATTGCCCATCTACGAATTCAAATGCGGCGCTGGTCACATATCCGAGCAGCAGCTACCCATGTCCAGCGAGCAACGCACCCGCGAATGCCCCAACTGCGGCGACGTAGCCAACCGGATGATCAGCGCCGTTTCCGTACGACGTGTCGACGGAGCCAAAGCACGCGCCGTCGAAGCAACACAGAAGAGCGCATACGAGCCAGCCGTAGTCAACAGCCTGCCAAGCGCAGGCAACAAACGCGCAACGCCCGTCACGCGCAACCCCCAACACGCAAAACTACCCAAACCCTGAGGAGGATCACCCCATGCCAACCAACCTGTTTCCCCTCGACTCAACCAAGCCATTCACCGAGCAAGAAACACTCGGCCACAACCGCTGGCACCCAGACATCCCGCCGGCGGTCACGGTAAAGCCCGGCGACTCATTCCGCGTTGACTGCCGCGAATGGTTCGACGGCTTCATCAAAAACGACGACAGCGCCGACGATATTCGAGACGCCCCACTCAACACCGTCCACACCCTCTCCGGCCCATTCCGCATCGAAGGCGCCAAGCCCGGCGACCTGCTGGTGGTGGACATCCTGGACGTCGGCCCGATCCCGCAGGAGGAAGGCCCGCTGGCCGGCCAGGGCTGGGGCTACACCGGCATCTTTGCCAAGAAGAACGGCGGCAGCTTCCTCACCGACCAGTTCCCAGACGCCTACAAGGCCGTCTGGGACTTCAAGGGCCAAACCGCAACCTCGCGCCACATCCCGGGCGTGAGCTTCACCGGCATCATCCACCCGGGGCTGATGGGCACCGCGCCGTCGCACGAGCTTCTGGGCAAGTGGAACCAGCGCGAAGCCGCGCTCATTGCCACCGACCCGGAGCGCGTGCCGCCGTTGGCGCTGCCGCCGGAGCCGAACGGCGCCGTGCTGGGTTCGCTGGAAGGCGCTGAGTTCGACCGCGTCGCCGCCGAAGGCGCACGTACCGCTCCGCCGCGCGAAAACGGCGGCAACCAGGACATCAAGAACCTGTCCAAGGGCACCCGCGTGTTCTACCCCGTGTATGTGGACGGCGCGAACTTCTCCGTCGGCGACCTGCACTTCTCCCAGGGCGACGGCGAGATCACGTTCTGCGGCGGCATCGAGATGGGCGGCTTCATTGACCTGCACGTTGACATCATCAAAGACGGCATGGCCAAGTACAACGTCAGCGAGAACGCCATCTTCATGCCCGGCAACGTGGAGCCGCGCTACAGCCAGTGGCTGGCGTTCTCCGGCACGTCGGTGACGCTTGAGGGTGAGCAGCGCTACCTGGATTCGCAGCTTGCGTATCAGCGCGCCTGCCTGCACGCCATCGACTACCTGACCACGTTCGGCTGGTCGCCGGAGCAGGCTTACCTGCTTTTGGGCGCCGCGCCGATCGAGGGTCGTTTCTCCGGCGTGGTGGACATCCCGAACTCGTGCGCCACGGTCTACTTGCCTACGGAGATTTTCGACATCGACATCCGCCCCGGCGCCGGCGACCCACCGCGCATCGACCCGGGCATCGGCGCACCACGTTCGGCGTTCTAAGAGCTACAGCTTTTCGACGCCAAACTGCATCGCCGGATGCGCAAAAAACTCCTGCGACTCAACCAGTTTGAGCTCGCGGGAATCCGCCTCGAAGGTCAGACGCAACATGTCGTAGACCGACGAGGCGGTTTTTGCCAGCGCGTCCGCCGGATCAGCCGAGTTCAGCAGGTGGCCGGTAAACAGGGCGGCGGTGACGTCGCCGGAGCCGTTGCGTTTCATGGGCAGGCGCGGGGTCTGCACCATCCACGTGCCCTCGCTGTTAGCCACCAGCATCTCCATCACGTCCAGCTCGGCGGTCTCGGGGCGCTCCACCGACGTCACCACAACCGTCTCCGGGCCCATGTCGCGAGCCGCCTCCACAGCGGCAAGCGTGGAGTCCAGATCCGTCACGTCGCGCTCCGTGAGGTAGCCCAGCTCGAACTGGTTCGGGAAGATGATGTCCGCAACCGGCACCACCTTGGAACGCAGCATCGGCGGGATCTCATCCGCCACGTGGCAGCCGGACTTCGCGTTGCCCATGACCGGGTCGCACGCATAGATCGCCTTCGGATTAGCTTCCTTGACGCGGGCCACGGTATCGATGATCACGTCCGCGATGGTGGGGGCGCCTTGGTAGCCGGTCAGGATGGCGTCGACAAGCGGGAAAGCCCCACGCTCCTCAACACCCGCAATCACCGCTGCGACATCGTCCGCCGGCAACACCGGGCCCTTCCAGGCGCCGTAGCCGGTGTGGTTGGAGAAGTTGACCGTATGCACCGGCCACACCTCATGCCCGATGCGCTGCAGCGGGAACACCGCCGCCGAATTACCCACGTGCCCGTAGGCCACCGCCGACTGGATCGACAAAATATTCATTTGGAAAACTCCTCCCCCGCAGGCGCGGGAACACTTACTAAAACAGTACGGGTCTTGATGCGACCCCGGCGGTCACGGCCGCCTTCCGCGGTGTACGTCAGGCCATCCATGCTTATCGACGACCCCGGCAACGGCACACGCCCCAACTCATAGGACAACAACCCGGCAACGGTATCGACGGAATCGAGCACCTCGTCGTCGTACGTGAGCTCATAGTCCAGGTGGTCGGCGAGGTGGTCGATGAGGTCATCCAGCGGCAGGCGGGCCTGGACGCGAAGCAGGCGGGTGTCCGTATCCATGTCGAGGTGCTCGATGGGGGCGGCCTCGTCTTCGTCGTACTCGTCGGTGATCTCGCCGACGATCTCCTCCAACAGGTCCTCCATGGTGAGCAGGCCGGCCACACCGCCGTACTCGTCCACAACAATCGCGATGTGCGTGTTTTGCTGCTGCATCTGCTTCAGCAACACGTCCAACGGCTTGGAGTCGGGGACGAACAGCGGCTCGCGCACCACGTTGGTGATTGCGGTGTCGCGGTCGATGGGGCGGCCGTCATCACCAAACATGTCCTTGAGGTAGGCAACGCCGACGATGTCGTCGACGTCCTCGCCGATCACGGGCACGCGCGAGTGGCCGGAACGCACCATCAGGCGCGTGGCCTGGGCGGCTGTCTTGTCCTCCTCGATCCAGATCATCTCCGGGCGCGGCACCATCACCTGGCGGGCGTGGGTGGAGGCGAGGTCAAAAATATTCTGAATCATGCGGCCCTCGGTGGTTTCCACCACGCCCTGCTCCTGGGCAATATCCACCATCTCGCGCAGCTCCACCTCGGTGGAGTACGGGCCGTCGCGGAAATCCTCACCCGGGTGGAACACGTTGCCCAGCTTGATCAGCAACCCCGACAGCGGGCCGAGGATGGTGTGGAACGCCACCAGCCACTGCGCGGCGCGCAAGCTGATGGAATACGGGTTGCGTTTGCCCGCCGTGCGCGCGAACACGCCGATGATGCCGAACTGCAGCAACGTCACAGCGGCCACCGCCGCGGTGATCGCCCACACGTCGGAAGCAATCAGGTCCATGGCAAGCATCGCGGCAAACACCGCCGCCACCACATCCAACACGGTGCGCAGCATCACCAACGCATTAACGTGGCTTGCGCGGTTATCCACCACGCGCAGCAACGCGCCGGCGCCACGCACCTCGTCTTTGACCATGCCCTCAACGCGGGCACGCGAAATCGGCGCCAGCGCCGACTCTACTGAACCAAGCAGGCCGGAGAGCAGCAGTGCGATCAGCGTCGTCACCGCATATGCAAGTGTGAGTGGCACTTAACGCTCCCCCGCCTGCTCGCCGGCCGCGCGCATGCGGCGATCCAGCTCCTCGCGGTCCGCCGCCGACGGAAACGCGTGCGGACCCGTCGGCTTGTCCTGGTAGGCCACGCCGCGCGAATGCAGCGAGTCGTACCAGTCCGACAGGATCTCGTTTTGCAGCGCGAACATCTCGTGCTCGTCGTCCGGGGCGACGTGATCGTATCCAAGCAGGTGCAGCACCCCGTGGACGGTGAGCAGCGCCAGCTCGTGCGCTAGGTCGTGGCCGGCCATGTCGGCTTGTTTGCGGTCGAAAGCGGGGCACAAGATGATGTCTCCAAGCATGGCCGCACCAAACGGCGATGCGTCTGGGCGCCCACCGCCCGGCGTCAACTCATCCATGGGGAAACTCATCACGTCGGTGGGGCCTTCGAGATCCATCCAGCGGACGTGGAGGTCGGCCATGGTCGCTTCGTCTACAAGCGTGATCGTCGCCTCGGTATCGGGGTGGACGTCCATCGCACGCAGCGCGAACGAGCAGACGTCCACCAGCATTTCCTCGTTAACGTCGGCTTCACCCGACTCGTTTAGCACCTCAATACTCATTGGCCTGCCTCCAGCTCACGTTCGCGCTCAATTTCTCGCTGGCGCTTTTCGTAGCGCGCCGCGTTTTGCGCATCATGGCGGTCATAGGCCGCAACAATGCGCGAGATCAGGTGGTGGCGCACCACGTCTTCGGCGCGCAGCTCCATAAATTCGATGCCTTCAATGTCGCCCAGGATGCGACGCGCCACGCGCAGGCCAGAGACGGTGCCGCGCGGCAGATCCACCTGGGATACGTCGCCAGTAACCACCATTTTCGAGCCGAACCCAAGGCGCGTCAGGAACATTTTCATCTGCGCGCCGGTGGTGTTTTGGGCCTCATCCAGGATCACAAAGGCGTCTGAAAGCGTGCGGCCTCGCATGTAGGCAAGCGGGGCGACTTCGATGATGCCGGCCTCAATCAGCTTCGGAATCATCTCCGGGTCCAGCATGTCGCGCAGCGCGTCATACAAGGGCCGCAGGTACGGGTCGATCTTGTCGCTGAGCGTGCCGGGCAAAAAGCCCAGCTTCTCGCCTGCTTCCACGGCTGGGCGGGTCAGGATGATGCGTTTGACCTCTTTGTTCTGCAGCGCCTGCACGGCTTTCGCCACCGCCAGGTACGTCTTGCCGGAACCGGCCGGGCCGATGCCGAACGTGATCGTGTTCGCGTCAATCGCATCCACGTAACGACGCTGCCCCGCCGTCTTCGGACGAATCACCTTGCCCTTGCGCGCCACAATCTCCGCGCCCAGGATCTCGGCGACGGACTCCGGCGCCTCATTTTCCATGATCCGCACGGCGTGCACCACGGTATCGGCAGTCACGGGTACTCCGCGGCGCGCCATCGACTCCAGCTCATCCAGCGCGCGCAGGGCGTGGCCGACGCGGTGTGCCTCGCCGCGCAGCGTCACCGTCGTGCCACGCGCGTGCACGTCCACGCCCAAGTGTTGGCTGAGTACGCGGACGTTTTCATCGTTGACCCCAAGGACGGATTGCGCGTAGGCGGAATCCAGCTCGATTTTTCGGGTGAGCAGTTCTTCCATAATGCGCTTCAGACTACCAGCGCTTTGTCAAGGTTCCGATCGCACAGAGCCCCGCAAACGCCGCACTTGCCGTCCGAAGCACCTCGGGCCCTAGTTTCACGGGCGTGCCGCCGATCAGCTCCAGCTCATCTGCCCCGATGCCGCCCTCGGGCCCGACAACCAGGTAGATGTCATCGGCAAGCTCCACATCCCTGATCGACGTGGTCGCATCCTCATGCAGAATGAGCTTTTGCTTATCGACGCCACCCAGCCACCCCGACGACACCGGCGCAGCCACCTGCGGCACCCACGCCCGACGCGCCTGTTTGGCGCTGGCCAGGGCCTGGTTTTGCCACTTCTCCACCATCTTCGCCTGCTTGTTTTCCGGCCAGCGGGCGATCGTGCGGTGGCTGATCCACGGGATGATCGCATCCGCGCCCGCCTGCACAGCCAGGTCAACGGCCAGCTCGGAGCGCTCCGACTTCGGGATCGCCTGCACCACCGTCACCCGCGGCGACGGCGCTTCCACCACGTGTTGGGCCACCACGTCGCCGCGTAGCTCGTTTTTGGCGGTGTGGGTGACGGTGACGGTGGTGGTCAGGCCGTTGCCGTCGGTAAGCATGATCTGCTCCCCAACCGCAATGCGCTTCACGTGGGCATGCTGGGCCTCCGGGCCAACGAGCACGCCCGCGCGCGGGTCATCACAGACGAAAAATGGCAGCGACACTAGCGGCGGAACCTATCACGCATCCGGCCGAAGAACCCCTCATGGGCGGTGTCGGACTCGGTGTGGACTTCGGCACTGTCACTGCGAGCGTCCCGCAGCTTGGTCAGCGCCTCACGCTCCGCGGACGACAAGTCCGTAGGCACGACGACCTGCACGTGCGCGACCAGGTCACCGAAGCGGTCGGTGCGAAGCAGCGGCATGCCCTCACCGTCCAGGCGCACAGTCTCGCCCGGCTGTGTGCCCGCAGGCACCTCGATGACAGTCTGGCCGCCGGCCAGGTTGTCCACCGTGATCTCCGTGCCAAGCGCCGCATCCACCATGGGCACGTTGAGCTGCAGCAGCAGATCGTTGCCGTCCCGAACAAAGTACGGGTGCGGCTCCGTGTGCACCTCTACATACAGATCACCTGCGGGCCCGCCGCCGTGGCCGACCTCACCCTGGCTTGCCATGCGGATACGCATGCCGTTTGCAATGCCCGCCGGGATGTTCACCGTCAGATCACGGGTTGCGCGCACGCGGCCATCGCCGGCGCACTGGCCGCACGGGTCCTTGATAATCTCGCCGTAGCCGCGGCACTTCGGGCAATCACGCGTAGTCATCACATTGCCCAGGAAGGACTGCTGCACCTCCTGGACCGCGCCCATGCCATGGCAGTGATCACACGTGACCGGCTTCGACTGGGATTCCGAGCCCGTACCGTGGCACTTGTCGCACACCACGGCCGTATCCACGCTGACCTCCTGCTTCACACCTGTGTAGGCCTCCTGCAAGGTAATGGAGGTCCGCAGCAAGGCATCCGCACCCGGCTGCACACGCGAACGCGGCTGGCGCGCCCCACCGGCGCCGCCGCCGAAAAACGCCTCAAAAATATCGCCCAGGCCGCCACCAAAACCGGCGCCGCCGCCCATGCCGCCGCCTGCTTCCATCGGATCCCCACCACGATCCACAATGGAGCGCTTCTGCGGATCCAGCAGCACCTCTTGCGCAAGCGAGATCTCCGCAAACTTCTCCTGCGCCTCATCCGACGGATTCACATCCGGGTGGTACTTACGCGCAAGTTTGCGATACGCCTTTTTAATTTCCTGTTCGGTGGCTTCCCGGTCCACGCCGAGGATGCCGTAGTAATCCCGAGCCAAAACGTTCCTTTCTATTCGCCGCGCAGGATGCGGCTGATATAGCTGGCCACCGTTGCAACCTTCTGAATGGTACCGGGGTAGTCCATGTGCGTGGGACCGACAACCCCTAAACCACCAAGTGCCTCATGGCCAGCCCCATATGCAGTTGTAACAACACTGGCGCGGGATAATTCCACGTCCTCGTTCTCGCGTCCGATGCGCACAGACACGTGCTCCAGTTCCTGAGCGCTCGCCAACAGCTTCAGCACCACCACCTGCTCCTCCAAGGCGGCGATCACGCTGCGCAGATCCCCCGGCCCGTGCAGGGTGAGGTTGCCGGCGCCAGCGATCAGCAGGCGGTCCGGCGTGGTGTCTACCAGCGTGTCTATGAGCACCTCGGTAGCCCGGCGCGCCGCCGGCTGCAGGTGCATCGGCGCCGCGTTTGGCAGATCGGCGATGGCGTCGGCGGCTTCGCGCAGGGTTTTGCCCACCAGCACGGTGTTGAGGTGTTCGCGCAGCAACCGCACCGCGTCATCATCAATCGGGTGTTCCAGCTCCACGTTGCGCTGGTCCACACGTCCCGTGTCCGTGATCAGCACAAGCAGAAGCCGCATCGGCGCAAGCGCCACCACCTCGCAGTGCTTCACGCGTGAGACCGTCAGCGTGGGCAGCTGCACCACGGCCGCCTGGTTGGTCAGTTGTGCAAGCAGCGTCACTGAGCGGCGCAGGACGTCTTCTAAGTCCACACCGCCATCAAGAAACTGCATAATCGCGTGCCGCTCGGCGACGGACAGCGGCTTGACGTCGTGCAACGCGTCCACAAACGCCCGGTAGCCCGCCTCCGTGGGGATCCGCCCGGACGACGCGTGTGTTTGCTCGATGAAGCCCTGGGACTCCAGCACACTCATGTCGTTGCGGATCGTCGCCGAGCTCACCCCCAGCCCGTGGCGCTCTACAAGCGCCTTCGACCCCACAGGTTCCTGGCTGGCGATGTAATCAGCGACGATTGCCCGCAGCACCGCCCGCCGTCTCACATCCGCCGCACTCATAGCCGTCGATGTTACTCGTGGGCGAGGAGGTCTGTCACGATGCCGTCCACAAGCAGCCTGCCCTTGTCCGTGACCGCAATGCGCTCGCCCACCGTGAGCAGCCCGAGCTTTTCATGCTTATCGACGCCCACGTCAACCAACCCAGCGTCAATCCCCTCCTTCAGGCGCAACCCCAACATGACGGCCTCAAAACGGCGGATCTCTTCGGTGAGCTGTTCTTCTTCAGCAATCGGCAGCTGGCCTGCGGCGAGGATGTCGGCGTAGCGCTCGGGCCGCTTCACGTTATAAAAGCGGCGCGGGTAGATCGTGGAATGCGCGCCCGGGCCCGCACCCCACCACGCGCCGCCGCGCCAATAGAGCAGGTTGTGGCGGCACTGGCCGCCTGGCTTGGCCCAGTTGGAGACCTCGTACCAATCAAAACCCTGGGCTTCGAGGGTCCCGGCGATCATCTCGTACCTGCGCGCGTAGACATCCTCCTGCGGCTCCGGCAGCTCGCCGCGGCGGACTTTGCGATGCATCGCCGTACCATCCTCCACAATCAGGGAGTAGGCGCTGACGTGGTCCACCGGGGTTTCCAAAATGGCGTCGAGGGTTGCGCGCACATCGTCGTCCGTCTCCGTCGGGGTGCCGTAGATCATGTCCAGGTTGATGTGCTGGAAGCCTGCGTTGTGGGCCTCTTTGGCGGCGGCGACCGCACGCCCCGGCGTGTGTCGGCGATCCAGCACCTTCAGCACCGGCGTGGACGCCGACTGCATCCCCAACGACACGCGCGTAAAACCGTGGCCCAGCAGCCCCTCGAAATACTGCGGGTTTGTGGACTCCGGGTTAGACTCCGTGGTGATCTCCGCGCCTTCGCTAATGCCAAAGGTGTTACGGACTGCATTGAGGATGCGACCCAAGCCATCTGCGCCGAGGACACTCGGCGTGCCACCGCCAATGAACACCGTATCCGCGGATCGCTGCACCTGCGCCGCCGCTAACTCCAGCTCACGCTCCAACGCATCCAAATACGTTGCGTGCGAAGTCTCCACCTCGCTCGGGGTATACGTATTGAAATCGCAATACCCGCAACGACTCTCACAAAACGGGACATGCACATACACGCCAAAAGCATCCATGCGAGACATTCTGCTACCTAACCCCGAAACACACACAAAACGCCCCGGCGGCGAAGCGCACGGATCCGCCAATCCATGCCTTCACGCGCCAGGGCATGAGGCGTAAGCGTACCTGAAGTACCCGATCAATCTTTAAGCGCCGCGGCGGCGGCGTTTGGCGGCGACGCGGGCCACGATGGCGTCGATACGCGCGCGCTCTTCCAAAAACTCCGGCGGATTCAGGCCCCGCATCGTGCGGGCAAACGCCGGGTGATCCTCAAACACGGTCTCAATCCAGCCGTCCACGGCTGCCTCCACCAGCGCACCAGCACGCGCATACAGATGCGGCAAGCTCACCGCACCCAACTCACGCGCCACCATGTCCGTCTGCTCAAGCACAAACGCCACAACCTCTTCAAGGTGCTGCACCACCAAATCAGTGCGACCCGTCAAGGCGTCCTGCATCATCTGCACCGAATACGGCACCTCGAGTGGGAAGAGGTCGTCCAGGCCCGCAGCGTCGAGAAGCTCAGGCTCCGGGATCCGCTCCTCCGGCTCCGCACTGGCAGACAGGTGCCCGGCGCGCATCCCGGACGTCAGCGCCTGGCGCAGCCCGATCAGCTCGCCAACGATGCGGCGGGCATCCTGGCGGGCATCGTCCACAATCTCGCAGAACTCCGCCAGGCAGTCATCGGCCAGCTCACCGTCATAGTCCGCAATAGCCTCGGCGATGTGCTCAGCGTACTCAGCAACCTCATCGCCAATGTTGTAAATCTCCTGAGTCAACTCACGATGGCGCAGCACAGCGGCCGATTTGTGCATCGCAAGCCTCCCAGGAAACAACCAAGTGACAGTAACAGTCAGCGATGCTATTCCACTTCACACGCCGCCGCGTTAAGGCGCGCCGCTAACGCTGATACAGCTTGTCAATATCCTCCTGGAAACGCTGGAACACCACGTTGCGCTTCACCTTCATCGTCGGCGTCATCTCATCGTTCTGCTCCGACAGGTCACGGTCCAGGATGCGGAACTTCTTCACCGCCTCAGCCCGCGACACCGTCGCATTGGCCATGTTGATCGCATCCTGCACCTCAGCGCGCAACGCCGGGTCCTGCGCCAAATCCGACAACTTCCGGTTCGCCGGAATGTTGCGATTCGCCTTCCAGCGCTTCAGCTCCTCCTCATCCAGGGTGACAAGGACGCCGATGAACGGCTTGCCGTCGCCCACCAACAGCGCGTTGGAAATCAGCGGGTGCTGGCGGATGATCTCCTCCAGCGGCGCCGGCGAAACGTTCTTGCCGCCGGCGGTAACAATCAGGTCTTTCTTGCGGCCCGTGATGGAGACAAACCCGTCCTCATCAACCTCACCCAGATCCCCGGTGTTGAACCAGCCGTCCGTAATCGCCTCTTCGGTGGCCTCCGGGTTCTGCCAGTAGTAGGAGAACACGCCGGGGCCCTGGAACTCGATCTCACCATCATCATTGATGCGCACCGAATACCCATTGACCGGCCGGCCCACGGTGCCGATCTTGTTCGCATCCGCATTGTTCACGCAGCACGCCGCACACGTCTCGGTCAGCCCGTAGCCCTCATAAATAGGCACGCCCATGCCGCGGAAGAAGTGCGACAGATCCGCGCTCATCGCCGAACCCCCCGTAATGGCGTACCAGACCGAGCCACCCATGGCTTCCTTGATCTTGCCGTACACCAGCTTCTCGTACACCTTGGCCTTGGCCTTTTGCATTCGCGACGGCCCCTCCGGCGTATCCAACGCCTTCGAGTATTCAATCGCCGCCTTCTCCGCCTCTAGGAAGATGCGCTTGCCCACCGCCGAACCATCGGCGGCCTTGTTGTAGGCACCCTCACGCACCTTCTCAAACACGCGCGGCACACCCACCACCAGGTTCGGGCGCACGCGCTGCAGCTCCACCGTCAACGTCGAGGTGTCAGACCAGTGCGTCTGCGTCGCCCCCGAAATTGTCCACGCAGTAGACACCGCACGCGCCAACACGTGCGCCAGCGGCAAAAACGTCACCATGCGCTGGCCCGGGTACGACACCTTGCCAATCTCATTTTCCAAAAGCGCCCAGCACTGGTGCGCCCAGTTGCCGTGCGTAATCGCCACACCTTTCGGGCGTCCCGTGGTGCCCGAGGTGTACACGATGGACGCCAGGTCATCGTGGGTCAGGGCTTGCCAGCGCGCGTCTACAAGCGAGGTGTCCACCGTACGGCCCTCAAACTTGATGGTCTCCACACCTGCGGAGTTGAACTCATACAAACGCTCCAACTTGGAGTCCTTGTACACACCATCCGGCAAAAACGGGGTCATCAGCTCGGTGTGATCACGCGTCTCACAAAACGCGATCCGCGCCCCCGAGTTCTCCAAAATCCACTGAATCTGCGGCGTGGAACTCGTCGGGTAAATCGGCACAGACGCCGCACCCGCCGCCCAAATCGCAAAATCCAACAGCGCCCACTCGTAGCGCGTCGACGACAAGATAGCCACACGATCCCCCGGCTCAATACCAGCCGCGATCAGGCCCTTCGCCACGTCATAGACCTCTTCCCAGAAGTCCGCGGCGGTCACCGACACCCACTCATAATTACGAGGACGGGAAAACAGCACCACATGCGGCTGCTCCGTGCACATCGTTGCCAGACGGCGGATGCACGTTTCCTTCTCGTCCAGGTGGAATCCAAGCTCTGTTGTGTACGTGTTCGACGGCATGGGGGCCACTTTAGCGTGTGCTGTGGCAGAATTACTGTTTGTGATGAACGGGGATTTGCTGCTCGAACTCGCCGCGGCCTACGGCTTCGGCACCACCTACCGCGACTCCAACGGGGAGGTGACCACACCCCCGAGGCAGTCTTTTATCAAGCTGTTGCGCGCTTTGGGGCTCCCGCTTGACGACGATCCGACGAACGAACAACTCCAACTCCACCTGGATGCACGCCACCTTGAGCTGGCGACACGCCCCCTGCCGCCAACCGTGGTGGCACCGGAAGGCGAGGAACGCCACTTCAACGTGCACGTGCACGACGGGCATCCGGCGCACTGCTGGATCCGGCTCGAAGACGGCACCTCGCGCGACGCCTACCAGGACGAAAACTGGTCTCAACCTGTCACCGGCGCCGACGGCATCGTGTGGGGCGAAGCCACCTTCCACATCCCCGGCGACCTGCCCGTGGGCTGGCACGAACTGCACCTGGAATCCGACAACTTCACCGACAGCTGCACGCTGATCATCACCCCACGCACGCTGTCCACCAACGAATCCTGCATCCAGGACCCCGTGTGGGGTGTCATGGCGCAGCTCTACTCCGTACGCTCCGAGCAGTCCTGGGGCGTGGGCGACTTCGAAGACCTCGCACGCCTAGCTGAGGTCGTCGCCGCCGAAGGCGCGGACTACCTGCTGATCAACCCCGTCCACGCCGCACAACCCGTGCCGCCGGTGGAGGACTCGCCGTACCTGCCTACCTCACGGCGCTTTGTCAACCCCATCTATATCTCCGTGGAGGCTGTGCCGGAGTATGGGCGGTTGGATGGGGAAACGTTGGCGTCGATAAGCAAGATGGCCCAACCGCTCAAAGCCATGAACCGCTCAGCCGAACCGCTGCAACGCAACGAGGTTTTCGGCACCAAACTGCAAGTGCTGCGCGAACTGTTCTACATGGCTGAGCAGGACCCGAAACGCACCCACGATTTCGAACTGTTCATGCTTGATGAAGGCGAAGGGCTCGCCGAATTCGCCCACTGGTGCGCGCAACAGGCCGTCACCACCGCCAACGCACGCCACGACGGCGCGGAATACCTCGGCGAAACCACCCGCTTCTACATGTGGCTGCAGTTCATTGCGGATGAGCAACGCCGCATCGCGCAAGAGCGCGCCATCGCCGCCGGCATGCGCCTTGGCATCATGACCGACCTGGCCGTGGGCATCCACCCCGACGGCGCCGACGCCCACACCCTTGCGGATGTGCTGGTTGCCGACGCCTCCGTCGGCGCCCCACCAGACCAATACTCACAACTCGGCCAAGACTGGTCCCAGCCGCCGTGGAACCCCCAGGCGCTCGCCGAAGCCGGTTACGAACCTTGGCGCGACCTGCTGCGCACCGTGCTGCGCCACTCCGGCGGCATCCGCGTCGACCACGTGCTTGGCCTATTCCGCCTGTTCTGGATCCCCCGCATGGACACCCCCGCCGACGGCGCCTACATGAACTACGACTACGAAGCCATGGTGGGCATCCTCGCGCTCGAAGCACAGCGCGCCGGTGCTGTTGTTGTGGGCGAAGACCTGGGAACCTTCGAACCGTGGGTCCAAGACGTGCTGCGTGACAAGGGCATCCTCGGCACCACCGTGTTGTGGTTCGAGTCCACCCCGTGGAACGGCGCGCCGCTGCCCTCGGATCAGTACCGCAACCTGTCGCTGACCGCGGTGGGCACGCACGACCTGCCGCCAACCGCCGGCTACATCCAGGGCGCACACAACGAGCTGCGCCACAAACTCGGCCTCGTGCACGAGACGCTGGAGGAGCTCAACGCCAACGATGCCGTGTGGATCTCCCAGGTGCTCGCCACCGTGCAGGCCGAAGGCGCATTCGACGGCACCCCGCTTGCCAAGGTCAACTTCCTAGACAAGGATTTGGGCCAGTACGGCGACGTCGATTCCCTACTGGTGGGGCTCACGCGCTTTGTCGCCTCCACCCCATCCGCCATGACCTGCACGAACCTGGTGGATATGGTTGGAGACGTCCGCATCCAAAACCAGCCCGGCACCAACCACGAGCAGTACTCCAACTGGTGCATCCCGCTTTGCGACGCCCAACGCAACCCCCTCACCATCGAAGACCTCCCCACCCTGGAGCTTTTCAAGCGCGTCGCCGAAGCCTCGCAGCGCGGGCGCTAAACGCCAGCGCTTGCAGCGCCTGCGGTGCGGGGGTGCTGGCATTGCCCCCCCGTGCGCCCCTGTGTGCTTGCGGCGCTAGAGCGCGCTGATCGCGGCGGCGACAACGCACATCGCGATCAGAAACCACATCACCTGGGTGACGCGCGACTTGGGGAAGCGCCGCTTCGTGGTCCGCTTCTCCGTGCTTGCCGGAGTTTCAGCCGGGGTGTTGTGCGGGTGCTGTGTGTGCTGCGTGTGCTGTGTGTTCAAGGGGTCTGGCATGGCAGTTACGCTACTCCCCTTGGCCGTGGACGTCGGAACCCGCAAGCCCGCGGCGGGTCAGCAGGGGGCGGACGTCTTTGTCGCGGCCTCGGAAAGCACGGTATGCCTCCGTGTAGTCGCGGGCGGCACCGCGCGACAGGATGGTGTCGCGGAACGCCTGGCCGGTTTCGCGGTTGATGCCGCGCTCTTCAACCAGCTGGTAGCCATCAGCATCCAGCGCCTCAGCCCACAGGTAGGAGTAGTAGCCCGCCGAATACCCACCGGCGAAGACGTGGTTAAACCAAGTGGAGCGGTAGCGCGGTTCGAGGCCTTCGATGTCCAGGCCGACCTGACGAAGCGCCTGGGTTTCGAACTCGGCGATGTCCACGTCGTCTGCCGGCGGGGTTTCCAGGGAGTGCCACGCCAAGTCAATGGCTGCGGCCGCCAAGTATTCGGCGGTGGCGAAGCCTTGGCCGAACTGTCGGGAAGCACGCACCGCTTCGAGCAGCTCGTCGGGGATGACCTCGCCAGTGTCCACGTGGCGTGCGTAGTTGCGCACGATCTCTGGGGCAAAGGCGTAGTTTTCATTGATCTGGGAGGGGAACTCCACCCAGTCACGCGGCACATTCGTGCCGCTGAGCGTTGGGTAGCGCACGTTGGACAGCAGCCCGTGCAGCGCGTGGCCAAACTCGTGGAAGACGGTGGTGACCTCGTCCACGCTAAGCAGGTTGTCGGTGATGCTCATGACGTTGACCACCACCGGATTCGTGTCCAGCAGCGTGGACTGTTCCACAAAGGAGCTCATCCAGGCGCCGCCGCGCTTGGTTTCGCGGGCGAAGTAGTCCGTCAACAGCAGGCCGATGCCGGTGCCGTCCGCGTCGGTGACTTCCCACACGTCCACGTCATCGCGGTAGCCGCGCAGGTCCTCGCGCTTGGTCACGGTGATGCCGTAGAGGAGGTTGGCGGCGTGAAACGCGCCGTCTACAAGCACCTGCTCAAGCGGGAAGTACTTGCGCAGCTCGGCGTCATCAACGTCAAGCTCCTCTTCCCTGCGGCGCGCCTGATAGTACGGCCAATCCGCCCCATCCACCTCAAAACCGGCGAGCTCGGAGGCGAGTTTGCGCTCAGCTTCCGCATTCGCCGCAGCCGCCGGGGCCAGGTCCGCAACCAGCGCGCGGGCAGCCTGAGCGGTTTCGGCGGTTTCCTCCGCAATCACGTAATCAGCGTGGCTGGCAAAACCGAGCAGGTTCGCGCGCTCCAGGCGCAGCTGCACGGTCTCGGCGATGATCGCCGGGTTGGTTTCCGCGCCGCGTTGGCGAGAGGCGGTGAACAGATGGCGTCGAGAAGCAGGAAGCTCCAGGTCAGCCTGCAGGGACTGGGTGGTGGGCAGCTCGATGGGCACCACGTAACGGTCGCCGTCGCGGTAGGCCTCGCGCTGCGACTCGCTCAGGCCGGCCAGCTCCTCCGCGCTGAACTCCACGGCAAGGCGCTTCGTGTCAGCGAGCAGGTTGCGCCCGAAACGCTCCGACAACTCCGCCAGGCGCTGGTTGATCTCCTGCAGGCGGGTCTTGCCCTGTGCATCAAGCGTGGCACCGCGGCGCTGGAAGCGGCGCATCAACAGGTCGTGCAGGCGCTGCGACTCCTCATCAGCCGGCACCTCAACGGCCTCCAGGCGGCGGTAAAGCTCCTCGTTTTGGTAGATGGAATCCAGGTGGGCGGACAGCTTCGGCACAATGTCGTCTGCAACCGCGTCGAATGCCTCATTGCCGTCGGTGCCTTGCAGGTTGAAGAACCAGGCGGTGACGCGCTCAAGTTCACGGCCGGAACGCTCCAGCGCCTCGACGGTGTTTTCCCACGTCGGGGCGGCTTCGGTGGTGATGGCGGTGATTTCTTCAGCGTGGCGCCGTAACGCCTCAGCGAACGCGGGCTGCACGTCATCGAGCGTGATGGCGGCGAAGTCCGGCAGACCGTAGGGCAGATTCGATGGGGTAAGCAACGGATTTGTCATGCCCACACAATAGCTATGATGGCGCGGGTGAACACCACTGAAGTCACGTGTCCGGCTGGAACGGTCCTCGGCGTCATGGATGATGGCCTGCGCCGTTTCCATTCCATCCCGGTGGTGCAGGCTTCAGGATTGTTTGATAACCCCAGGCCAGCAGAGCTTGGTTTGCTTATCGACGCCACACGCCCCCACCCCAACGCACCCCACCTCTCGATCACCGCCCCAGCGGCCACGGCGCACGAAGATCTGCCCGTCATGGTGTGGATTCACGGCGGCCGGTTTGAGGAAGGCGACCACACGGAGACGTTTTCCAACCCCGACGGGTTCGCGCGCGAAGGTGTGGTGCACGTGCGCGTGGGCTACCGGCTGAAGTTCCCGGGATTTGTGCAGTTTCCTGATGACACCGCCGCGCACTACCGCGCCGTCGCCGACGTCTCCACAGCCCTGACCTGGATTCAGCACAACATCGAAGCATTTGGGGGTGACCCGACAAACGTGACTGTCATGGGCCACTCCGCGGGTGCCGCGATCGCACTGTGGCTGTGCAGACGCGACCACTACAAAGGCGAATTCCGACGCGTGCTTGCCATGTCACCAGCGTTTCCCCGCCGCGGTTTCCCGCAACGCAAATGGGCCGCGCGTGGCGCTTTGGGCACGCCAATTGCACGCGTGGCGCTCAACCGTCTCTCCCCAACCAAACTCAACCACGCCTACCAGCGCTTCCGCCTGCACTTCCCAACGGACATGGCGCTTGGCCCCTACCCGCTGGAACCTCAAGAGATGGCGAATGTTCCCGTCGTGCTCACCTGCACGGACAAGGAATTCCACCACTCAGGCGCGAAGCTGGACCGCGTGCCTGCGCTGGGCCGTGTCTTTGTGCGTGTCGCCGGACGCACGATGGGCCTGCGCAAGCGTGCCAGCAAAGGCGCAGGTAAAGGCACGGGTACAGGCACGGGCAAGGGCTACACCGCGGGTCAGTTGCTCTCAGACTCCCTGGTGCGACGCCACGTAGACGCGGTCGCCGAGCACGCACCTGGCCCCGTATGGCTTGCGGAGCACGTAGGTTACGCCCACGCCGAAGACCTCAGCGGTGTGTTCGCGCCGGACCCATGGTTGTTGACGTTCCTGCGCACCGGTGATGTTGGTTGGCCGGAGTATGGGGTGTCGGGGAGGGGTGCGGTGAGGCGTCGTGAAGCAGAAGCCCCAACCGTGGTACACGATCCCCTTGGCTACCTGCGCGACATATTCGAAGACCCAAACAGCAGCGACATCGCCGAATAAGGATGATGGCGGTTCTCCACCGGCACCCCACTCGGTGACACCCAACAGGTACGGCCGTTGATGCTCTCCGTACGGCCACGAATGGGCTGCGAAGGATCATCATCATTGACCTGGTTGTGATAGCGACACAGCACCGCCAAGTTATCCATGTTCGTCTCACCACCACGCGACCACGCGGTGATGTGGTGCAGCTGGCAGTTGTCCGAAACGTGGCGGCAATCAGGCACCGTGCACACCGGGTTGGCCATGCGCGCCAAGTCACGCTGCTTCGTGTTGGCGTAGCGCTTCGTGCGGTACAGGTTCACGGGCCCCTCCTGCGGATGGAACGTTGCCACCTCAAGGACCTCGCCGTAGCCCTGCTTGAGCAGTTCGGCGCCGGTGATGGTGGTGCCGTCGGTGAGGCCGAAGGTGGTTTCGTCGGCGTCGCCTTTGAGCAGCTTCAGGTGCTCATCAACGGGGATCAGGACGATTGGCCGACGCACAGCCCGAGACACGCCTGAGGATTTGCCCCGGAAAATGGCCAGGAGTCGTTCCAACATCTGACCCATCGCAGGTTTTTCCAGGTCAAGGTCGTGGGTCAGGGCGTGTTCAACGTCTGCAATCAGCTCCTCATCGTGTGTGAGCGTCATGGTGCGCTTGCGGTCTTTGGATTTACTAAATCGAACGCCATCTTGGCGCGGCTTCTCTAGCTTCGGAATGCGCTGTTTCACCAACGCCATCACCGCCTTGTAGTGGCCGCGCAAGCCAAGCAGCACTAGGCGTAGTTTGTTGCGGGTGCGGAGGCTCTTGATGCGTCGCAGCTCACGCTCGATCATGCACAGTTGGTCTAAGGAAAGGCCCGAGCGGCGCGCCTTATCTAACGCTTGGCGCTGCTTGGCGGCGGAAGTGGCCGCACCGTAATAAACCTCGTGTGCTAATTGCCACTCGCGTACTTTATTGGGCGGAATGCCCGCATCTAATGCTTGTTGCTTATTGAAGTGTTCAAGGACGTCGATGTTTGCTGTTTGCAAAAATTGTTCAAATGGATTCATGCGCAAAACGCTAAGACAAAATCAAGCCTTTGCCAAGGGGTACGCACAGCGCCTGTGGATAACTAAAACAGGTTATCCACAGGCTTCATTGATCCGTTTTCAATAAGCCCTATCTGCGCAGGTGGGCGCGTAGCGGCTCATGCGACGCTTCTTCAATAAGCCACGGCGAAAAAACGAACGGCGCAGCCTCAATCGCCGCAGACAACCCCCCGGGGGTAATCCAGGCGCTCTCACATACCTCGTCGGGGTTGGGTTGAATCTGCGCATCCGCGGTCAAGCGTGCCACGAACACGGGGCAGATTTCATTTTCTACCACGCCGGATGCATCCACGGCGCGGTACTGGAAGTTCGGCAGGACCAGCTCAAGCGACGCAAATGCCTCGCGCTGCAGCCCTAACTCAAAAGCGGCGCGGCGGTACACGGCCTCCTCCGGGGTCTCGCCGGGGGCGGGATGCCCGCAAAAGGAGTTCGTCCACACCCCGGGCCACGTCTTCTTGCCCAGCGCACGACGGGTGAGCAGCAACTGGCCGTCTTCGTTGAACAGCCAGCAGGAAAACGCCAGGTGCAGCGGGGTGTCACCGGTGTGGATCACGGCTTTGTCCGCGGTCCCGATCGGGGATCCGTCGTTATTAAGCAGGATTACTTCTTCACGCATTAATTGTTCAGATTCCCCTGGAACGTGATGTTGCCGATGGTGAACTGCGCGTCCCACAGGTTGCCCGTGGACACGTTGAACGCGTACTTGGCGTTCACCGTCGCACCTGGACCAAGCGGCAGGTCAAGGCCAATAATGTCTACGCCAGCCGCATCCGCGGTCAGCGCTTCGGCGGTGCGCATCTCGCCGCCGCCGGCGTTGTACTTCAGTGTGGGCTTCAAGGCGTCCACAGGCAGCGGTGCATCCGACTCGTTGGTCACCGCAACGACAACCACGGTGCCGCCGCCCGGCGCGTAGCTGGACCCCTGCCACTTGTACGACAGGTCCATGGCGGGGTCCTTGACGCGCTCGCCGTTGATCTCCGTGCTTGGCACGGGCTCAACCTCGGAGGTTGCGAAGGTCTCCGCAGGCCGGCCGATCGTGCTGGTGGGGGTAACGGCCTCCGGGTCAATGTCGTTTTCTCCGGGCGCGGCGCAGGCGGTAACCGGCAGCAGCAGGCTTAAAACCGCAAGTTTCAGGCGGTGGGACATGTAGGCGACGCTCCAAAATCCATCGTTGTGAGTTTGCAGGCAATCCTACAGCCCGGGCTAGTGTGGACCATCATGCAGCCGATCATCCGCGTTCTGCGCAGCGCCTCAACTCTTTGGCCGTTCTATCTTGCGGTGGTGGTGGTTTCTTCCGCCGTCGCGGGGCTAAGTTTGCTCAGCCCGTTTCTGATCCGTGAGGCCACGGACACGATTGTGGACGGCGGCGCGATCCGCACCGTCGTATGGCTGGCGGTGGGGCTATTCGCGGCGGAGGCCGGCGCGACGCTGCTGCGCAACGTCTCCGGCTACATCGGGGATGTGATGGTGGCACGTATCCGCCAGGTGCTGTCCACGCGATATTTTGCAAAGCTGCTGGCGCTGCCGCAGTCCTATTTTGATGGCCAGGTGACGGGCACGATCATTGCTCGGCTGGATCGTTCGATTGCGAACGTCACGCAGTTCATCCAGTCCTTTACTAATAACTTCTTGCCAATGCTGATCCAGGTCGTGGCCATCTTGGGCATCACGGCGTACTACTACTGGCCGCTGACGGTGCTGCTGGCGTTGCTGTTTCCGTTGTATACGTGGCTGACAGCGCTCACGTCGAAACGCTGGCAGGTGTTTGAGCAGGAGAAGAACGCCAACATTGATGAGGGCAATGGCCGTTTCGCCGAGGTTGTGGGCCAGGTGAAGGTGACCAAGTCATACGGCGCAGAGGTGCGTGAGCTGGAGAAATTCGGGCGTCACTACACCAATACGGTGGAGATTACGCGCCCGCAGTCGCGCTGGTGGCATTCGATGGACACCGCGCGCGGCGTTGCAATGAACCTGATTTTCCTGGGCATTTATCTGATTGTGTTTACGCGCACGCTCGGCGGGCATTTCACGATTGGTGAGATGGTGATGCTGATTCAGATGGTGACTATGGCGCGCCAGCCGGTGACCATGATGAGTTGGATTGTGGATTCGGCGCAGCGCGCGATCGCGGGGTCACGCGATTACTTCAAGGTGATGGATGAGCCGGTGGAGCCGACCGCGAACCGTCAGCTGGTCGCCGCCACTAAGGCCTCCGACATGCCGGAGGTGACACTGACCCAGCAGACCCCACTGCCGGTGCGCGAACCGGTGGTTGCGTTCGATCAGGTCACTTTCGCTTACACGCCTGGGGAGCCTGTGCTTTACGACGTCACGTTTTCCGCCCGCAAAGGCGAAAAAATCGCCCTTGTTGGCGAATCTGGTGGGGGCAAGTCCACGATTGTGAACCTGCTTTTGGGCTTGTACCCAGTAACGCAGGGACGCCTTGAGGTGTGCGGCGAGGAGCTGGGCGAGTTGGACGTGGAGAAACTGCGCGCAACCACGGGTGTGGTGTTCCAGGAGGCGGCGCTGTTTTCGGGTTCTGTGTTTGAAAACATTGCCTACGGCAAGCCGGATGCCACGTTGGAGGAGGTTGTGGCGGTGGCGAAGCGCGCCAACGCACACGACTTCATTATGAAGTTCACCGACGGCTACGACACGGTCATTGGTGAGCGCGGGTTGCGCCTTTCGGGTGGGCAGCGCCAGCGCGTGGCGGTGGCGCGCGCCATGTTGAAGGACGCGCCGATTCTGATTTTGGACGAGGCGACCTCCGACCTAGACACCAAGGCGGAGCGCGCCGTGCAGGCCGGGTTGGACGAGTTGATGGAAGGCCGCACCACCATCATGATCGCGCACCGCCTGTCCACGATTGCGGGTGTGGACACAATCATCACGCTTCGCGACGGCCGTATCGACGAAATCGGCTCGCCCGCCGAGTTGGCGGTCTCGGGCGGTATTTATTCGGAGCTGTTGAAGCTGACTGCGTCGTCCTCGGCGGAGGATCGTAGGAGGTTGAGGGCGTTTGGGTTTGCGTCGGAAAGCATGAGCCCCGATGAGGATGAAGACGAGGATGAGTGGGGCGCGCTAGCGTAGGGCGCATGCAGTTTCCGGACATCGATACTTTAAGGACCCGCGGCACACGCAAATGGACTGTCTACGGCGATGACGTTATCCCCATGTTCATCGCGGAAAGCGACTTCCCCACCGCACCTGCGGTCAAAGACGCGATTGTTCAAGCCTGTGAGCGCGAGATGTTTGGCTACACGCCTGCGCCGCACGCGCACCGTTTGGGTGAGGCGGTGTCGGATTTCTACGCCGCGCGCTACGGCTGGCGCCCGGAGCCTGCGCGCGTATTCCCGGTGGCGGACGTAGTGCGCGGCGTGCTGCTGGCCATCCAGCACTTCACGCAAGGCCCGGTGATTGTGCCGGTGCCAGCGTATTTCCCGTTTTTGAACATTGCGGATGCGGCTGGGCGCGAGCGTATCGACGTTGCGAATACCCTCAACCTTGAGGAAATCGAGCAGGCGTTCAAGCAGGGCGCAGGCAGCATCATTGTGACCAACCCGTACAACCCAGGCGGCTGGGTGTTCAGCGAGGCCGAGTTGGATGCGGTGTGCGAGGTGGCACGCAAATACGGCGGGCGCGTGATTGTGGACGAGATCCACGCCCCACTGGTTTTCGACGGCCAACACGTCTGCGCGGCAGCAAACAACCCGGATGTGTGTATTACGGTGACGGCAACCTCGAAGGCGTGGAACGTCGCGGGCCTCAAGTGCGCGCAGATGATTTTCTCCAACGATGAGGACGTGGCCACCTGGGAGCGCATCAACCCAGTGGCGAAAGACGGCGTGGGCACGCTTGGCATTACTGCGGCAGAGGCCTGCTACGACCTTGGGCGCGAGTTCCTGGATGAGGAGGTTGCGCAGCTTAAGGCCAACCGCGATTGGCTTGTCACCCACCTGCCGGACGCCGTGCCGGGGATCAAGTTCGAGGTCCCGGCCGCGACATACTTGATGTTCCTGGATTTCAGCGACACCAAACTCGACGACCCGCGCCCAGCCGCCTGGCTGCTCAAGCACGCGAAGGTGGCCATGAATGAGGGCGTTGACTTCGGCCCTGGCGGTGAGCACAAGGCGCGGATGAACTTTGCTACCAGCCCAGAGATTTTGCAGCAGGCCGTCGAGCGCATCGCCCAGGCCGTACGGCTACGCTAACTGGCTATGGAGCAAACCCCACAGGCAACTGATTTTCTCACGCCCGCCCCTGCTGAGCAGCCGTGGCAGCGCCCGGATCCGGAGTGGTACAAGGATTCGGTGTTCTACGAGGTGCTGGTACGCGCCTTCTACGACCCGGATGGTACGGGGTCCGGCACGCTGAAGGGCCTGGAGGAGAAGCTGGATTACCTGCAGTGGCTGGGTGTGGATTGTCTGTGGATCCCGCCGTTTTATGATTCGCCTCTTCGAGACGGCGGCTATGACATCCGTGATTTCCGCAAGGTGCTGCCGGAGTTTGGCACGGTTGAGGACTTTGTTTCGCTTATCGACGCTGCACATAAACGCGGCATCCGCATCATCACGGACTTCCCCATCAACCACACCTCCGATTCGCACGCCTGGTTCCAGGCGTCGCGTCAGGACCCGGATGGGGAGTACGGCGATTACTACGTGTGGACGGATGACCCGGAGCAGTACGCGGGCACGCGCATCATCTTCATTGACACGGAGGAATCCAACTGGACGTGGGACCCGGTGCGCAAGCAGTACTTCTGGCACCGTTTCTTCTCGCACCAGCCGGATCTGAACTACGACAATCCGCGTGTACAGGAGGAAATCCTGGACGTGATCCGGTTCTGGCTGGACCTAGGCATGGACGGTATCCGCTTGGATGCCATTCCGTACCTGTTTGAGCGCGAGGGCACCTCCAGCGAGAACCTGCCGGAGACCCACCAGTTCATCAAACGCGTGCGCACCATGTTTGATGAGGAGTACCCGGGCCGCTTCCTGCTGGCGGAGGCGAATCAGCTGCCGCATGAGGTGGTGGAGTACTTCGGTGAGGGCACGGACGGCAAGGGCGATGAGTGCCAGATGGCGTTCCACTTCCCTGTCATGCCGCGCATTTTCATGGGCCTGCATATGGAAAGCGCGCAGCCGATCATTGACATTTTGCGCGAGACCCCGGCGATCCCGGAGTCTGCGCAGTGGGGCATTTTCCTGCGCAACCACGATGAGCTGACGCTTGAGATGGTCACGGAGGAAGAGCGCGAGTACATGTACAAGCACTACGCGTTTGATCCGCGGATGCGCGCGAATGTGGGTATTCGTCGTCGCTTGGCGCCGCTTTTGGGTGGGCATCGTGATCGTTTGCAGTTAGCGCACGCGTTGCTGCTGTCGCTGCCGGGTTCGCCGTTTATGTACTACGGCGATGAGATTGGCATGGGCGACAACATCTGGCTCTATGACCGTGATGGTGTGCGTACCCCGATGCAGTGGTCGAACGACCGCAACGGTGGTTTCTCCTCCGCGGACCCGGAGCGTCTCTATCTTCCGCCGGTGCGCAATGACCAGTACGGCTACCACATTGTGAACGTGGAAAGCCAGATGAATAAGGAGAATTCCCTGCTGCATTGGGTGCGCACGTTGGTGCATGTGCGCAAGCAGTACAAGGCGTTCGGCCGCGGCTCCTACATCGAAGTGGAGCACGGCAATGAGCAGGTGTTGGCGTTTATCCGTGAGTACACAGATGAGACGGGCCGCACGGAGCGCATCTTGTGCGTGCACAACATGTCTTCGCGCCCGGCGCCTGTGGAGATGGAGCTGGCGCAATACAACGGCATTGTGCCGCGTGAGCTCTCTGGCAGCGTGGAATTCCCGGCGATTGGTGAGCTGCCGTGGCTTGTCACACTCGCGCCGCACGGTTTCTTCTGGTTCGATATTTCAGCATGATCGATATCACCAAGGAGCGGTTTTTTGGGTCGAAGGCGGGGAGGGTGGTTGGCGGGGGCGTCGATAAGCAAAAAGCCCTCGGCCCCTATACCTGGGAGATTGTGACCCTGGATCTGGGCACGCACCGCGAGAGCTATCAGATTCTTCACGACGGCACACGTGACATCCTTGCCACCACCTCCGGCGCGCAGACGTATGTGGAGCATATGGCGCAGCTTGGGCAGGTGCATGGGCAGCTGCGCGGCGGTGAGGTGCGTCCGATGGGTGCGGAGCAGTCCAACACGAATCTGATTGTTGGCGACACGATTGTGAAGGTCTTTCGCAAGCTTGAAGACGGCCTGAATCCGGACGTAGAGCTCTTAAGCCGCATTGAGAACAAGCATGTGGCCAAGGTGACGGGGTATGTCACGTTGGATGGCCGCACGCTTGCGATGCAGCAGGAGCTGGTGGGCGGCACGGATGGTTTTGTGCTGGCTACCGCAGGCGAGTTGGGGGTGGCGGATGCGCGTGCGTTGGGTGAGGCGATTGCCAGCGTGCATGCGTCCTTGGCGTCGGAGTTTGGTGTGGAACAGCGCGCGGGCTCAGCGATTCGCGCCCAGCTGGATGCCAACCTGGATGCGTATCTGGAGCGCGCGTCGGTGTTGCGTGAGTTCGAGCCGGGCCTGCGGGCGTTGTATGCCGCGCTAGACACCCAGGATGTGGACGTGCAGCGCGTGCATGGGGATCTGCATTTGGGCCAGACGCTTTTCGACGCCCCGTTGTGGCACCTCATCGACTTCGAAGGAGAACCTGCGCGCCCCTTGGCGGAGCGTCGACGCAAAGACGTGGCGTTGCGCGATGTTGCCGGCATGGTGCGCTCGTTTGGCTACGCGCGTGCCGTGGGTGAGCTTTCGCAATCGTGGGAATCTGAGATGCGTGATGCTTTGCTGGCCGGCTATGGAGAGTTGGATGGGACGTTGGATGAGGCGCTGCTGGCTGCGTATGTGGCGGATAAGGCCGCCTACGAGGTGGTCTATGAGGCCAATAACCGGCCGGATTGGGTGGACATTCCGCTGACTGCAATCAGGCAATTGCTGTCCATCTAGTGGAATCCGTTTCCCAAATTGCACCTTGGAGTGTACTGTCAACTGCATCATATGCATCACAGCTAACTCCTAGGAGGCAATTATGGGCTCAACCGCAGTCAAGCGGAGCGGGTCTGGAAAGACCATCGCGATCACCTCGCTCGCGCTCTTTTCCATGTTCTTTGGCGCGGGCAACCTGATCTTCCCGCCGATGCTTGCCGTTCAGGCGGGCGACAACTTCTGGCCCGCAATCTTGGGCTTCCTCGGCACCGGCGCCCTGCTTCCGGTGCTCGCTGTGATTGCCATTGCGCTCTCCGGCGCTTCCGTGCGCGACCTGTCCCAGCGCGCCGGCACCGTCTTCGGCGTGATGTTCCCCATCTTGGCCTACCTGTCCATCGGCGCGTTCTACGCGCTGCCGCGTACCGGCGCCGTGTCCATGGAGACCGCAATCACCCCCCTGTTTGGTGTTGAGGGCATTGGCGCTTCCGCAGTATTCAACCTGCTGTTCTTCGGCGCCGCACTGGCACTGGCGTGGAACCCGTCGACCATCATGGACAAGCTGGGCAAGTTCCTGGTGCCCTCCCTGGTGATCCTGTTGATCGTGATGATCGTTGGATCCCTGTTCCGTTGGGACGCCCAGCCGCGCACCCCCGGCGAGCAGTACGCCGACGGCGCGTTCACCGCTGGCCTGCTCGAGGGCTACCTCACCATGGACTCCATTGCCGCTTTGGCGTTTTCCATCGTGATCATCTCCACCCTGCGCATGAAGGGCTTCGCTGAGGGCAAGGAGATTGTCAACAGCACCATCATCGCCGGCCTTGGCGCTGGCCTCATGCTGGCGCTGGTCTACCTGGGCCTGGGCAGCATCGGCCGCGTTATCCCGTCCGGCGGCCAGTACGACAACGGCGCGGGCCTGTTGGCAGACGCCGCGAACCTGACCATGGGCACCGCCGGCCAGATCATCTTCTCCCTGGTCGTGCTCCTTGCCTGCCTGACCACTGCGGTTGGCCTAATCACCGCTACCGGTGAGTACTTCTCTGAGCAGTTCCCCGGCAGCTACAAGGCGTGGGCCATCTTCTTCACCATTTGGTCCATCGTGTTTGCCACCCAGGGCCTGAACTTCATCATGGGCGTTGCCGCCCCGGTGATTGGCTTCCTCTACCCGCCAGCAATCGCGCTGATCTTTGTCACCCTGATTGAGCCTGCATTCCGCAGCCGCACCCGGTTCACCTGGGCGATGTTCCTGCCGATCTGGGTTGCTGTGATCTGGTCCGCAATCGAGACGTTCATCGCACAGGGCTGGGCCGTTGACGCCCTGACCCCGCTGGTGAACTGGGCGCCACTGGCTGCAGACGGCCTGGGCTGGGTACTTCCGGTTGTGGTGGCGTTTGTCATCGGCCTGATCATTGACTTTGCCAAGCCGAAGCCGCCGATGGTGGTTGGCACCAACGAGGCCGTCGACGGCGAGGTAGTTACGGCGTAGCCTCGGGGGCATGCATACGCCCCTTTCGTTGATTGATTTTTGTACCCGATACCCCGGCGAGTCCGTGGGCAAGGCGATAGAGCGATCTGTCACCTTCGCCCAAGAAGCGGAAGCGCTGGGGTTTTCGCGTATCTGGTACTCCGAGCACCACAACATGACGCGGATTATCTCCTCTGCTCCCGCCGTGTTGATCGCACACGTTGGGGCAAAGACAGAAAAGATTCGCCTCGGCGCAGGTGGGGTGATGCTGCCCAACCACGCGCCGTACGTGATTGCAGAGCAGTTCGGCATGCTGGCTGAGATGTATCCGGACCGTATTGATCTCGGCGTGGGCCGCGCGCCGGGTACGGACCAGCAGACGCTGGGCCAGGCGTTACGACGCGACCCGCGCGCCGCCGAGAACTTCCCCCAAGATGTGCTTGAACTGCAGGCGTGGATGTCCAACCAGTCGCCGCTGCCCGGAGTTGTGGCTATGCCGGGCGCAAACACGAACGTGCCGGTCTACATCCTCGGCTCCTCTATGTTCGGCGCCTCGTTGGCAGCAAAGCTGGGCCTGCCGTATTCCTTTGCCTCCCACTTCGCGCCGCAGCACCTCGAGCAGGCAACCACGTACTACCGGGAAAACTACGAGCCTTCAGAGCGCTACCCGGAGCCCTACTGCATCGCGGCGGTCAACGTGATTGCCTCCGACAGTGTGGAGGATGCGGACAGGCAAGAGAAACTTGTTCATAAAGAACGGGTTCGCTCCTTTGTAAGTCGGCGCGGCACCCCCCTTTCGGATGATCAACTGGAACAAATTATTCATTCCTATCAAGGGCGCCAAATCATTGATATGTTGCGCTACACCGCAAAAGGTACAGGCACCGAAGTGCGGGAATACCTGCAATGGTTTAAGGACCACGCGAAGGCAGATGAGCTGATGATTTCTCCTCAGGCACCTACGTTTGAAGAAACTGTCCACACTATGGGCATTATTGCAAGATCAATGCAATAGTATTCTTCACACACCAAACGGTTTTTACTCGGAAAGAAGTAAGGCGTGACTGAATCCGTACCTAATACCCCCTTAAGGCGCCCTCAGCAGCACCAGGAGATTGCCGGTTACCTCCGCGACGAGATTTTCGCGGGCCACATTCCGGTTGGTGAGTCGCTGCCGTCGGAGGCTGAGCTGTGCGCGCAGTTTGCTACGTCGCGTGGGCCTGTGCGTCAGGCAGTGGCCACATTGCGTAGTGAGGGTTTGATTTCCTCGGGCCGCGGACGCCGTTCAATTGTCTTATCTAACACGCGCACGGAATCCTTTGAGGAAGTGCTGTGTACCGCCAGCCGGGTGGCGCAGATGGGCAAGATCCCGGGCCAGATTCTGCAGGAGTTTGGCCTGCACCAGGCAAATGACCATATTGCAGAAGCGCTGTGGCTCAATGACACGAAGACGGTGGTAACGCTGCGTCGCGTACGCACCGCGAATGATGAACCGGTTGTGGTGGAGGAGATCTACTTCTCGCCGTCTATTTCCTCGACGGTGCTGGGCGTGGATCCGAATGCAGAGTCCTTCCACCGTGAGTTGATGCGCAATGGCGTGAACTACAACAACATTTCGCGCACGGCTCGTGTTGTTCTTGCCACCAAGGAGCAGGCTGAGGCACTGCAGCTGCCGGTCGGCGCGCCGTTGCTTGAGATTGAGTTGCGTGCGTTTACGCACACGGGTGCCCCAGTGGAGTACTCGGTGCAGCGCTACAGCACGGAGCAGTTGACCTTCGGGTTGAACATCGTGCGCGGTCATTCCTCACCGTTGTGGATTGAGCTAGAGCCAGAGCAGATCGGCTAATGAGGCGCGCGCGGATTGCCGGCGCGTTGGCTGCGGTTGGTGTGTTGCTTGCTGGGTGTGGGGCGTCCACGCAGGTAAGCAACATGTTGACTGTGGCGGCTTCCGCCCCGCCGGCAAGTTTGGATTTCACTACCGTTGGCGGTGCTGCGGCTCCGCAGGCGTTGGTTGGCAATGTGTATGAAACGCTCGTGCGTATCGACGCTACGGGTACCCCCCAACCGAACCTAGCCACCTCCTGGGACGTGAGTGATGACGGCACGGTGTACACGTTCCATTTGAAAGAGGGCGTGACTTTTTCGGACGGTTCACCGTTTACGGCGCATGATGCGGTGTTTTCCATCAACTATGTGAAAAACGAGTGGACCAACGGACTGAAAGCCCAGATGGATCCCGTTGCCGAGGCGCTTGCTCTTGATAGCGCCACGTTGCAAGTCACCCTCTCCTCCCCCAGCGAACGCTGGCTGTGGTCCATGGCCACGCTGACTGGCGCGATGATGTGTGAGGCCTCGATTCCTCGCCTGGCCACGGATCCGTTGGGCACGGGCCCGTACACGGTGGCGCGCTTTGATGAGGGCACGGCGATTACGTTCAAGGCGCGTGATGAAGGGCGCAACGACGCGCAGATCCGCTACTTCGCGGACGCGGCGAGCGCCGTCAACGCGCTGCGCGCCGGTGATGTGGACGTGGTGTGGGCGATGCAGGCGCCGCAGCTTCTAGATGCGCTGCCGGATGAGATCGGCGTACAGGTAGGCACCACCAACGGTGAAGTGTTGCTGAGCATGAACAACAACGCTGCACCCTTTGATGACCCGGATGTGCGCCGCGCCGTGGCCTATGCCATTGACCGCGATGCGCTCAACCAGGTGGTGTACAACGGCATGGCCACCGACACGGGTGGCGCGCCGGTCCCGCCGACGGACCCGTGGTTTAGCAGCCACAACTACTACCCCTTCGACCCGGACCGAGCCCGCGAGTTGTTGGCTGGCCGCACGCCGGAGATCACGATCACGGTGCCCTCGCTGCCCTATGCGCAGACAGCGGCGGAGCTGATTTTCTCGCAGCTGCGTGACGTCGGCTTTACCGTCCACCTTGAAACCGTCGAGTTCCCGGCGGTGTGGTTGACCAAGGTGTTGAAGGGGGCGGACTATCAGGCGTCTATTATCGCGCACGTTGAGCCGCGCGACATTCCCAACCTGTTTGGCAACGCGGACTACTACCTGGGCTACGACAACGCGCGCGTCCGCGAGCTCATCACCGCGGGTGATGTGGAAAGCATGCGCCTGGCCGTGGACCAGATCATGGACGACGCAGGAGCCCTGACCCTGGTCAACGCCCCCAACATTGTGCTCACCCGCCCCGGCATTAGCGGGGTGGATCCGAACGTGGTGACAGATTCCCTGCCCCTGGCAAACATCGAGGTAGCGGATTGAAAGACGGATTGAGAAACGGTTTTACACGAGGTTTTACACAAGGCATTGTCCGCTTCGCCGCACTGATGGTTGCGGCAAGCGTGATTATTTTCGTGCTGCTGCGTGCGGTGCCGGGCGACCCGGCGCGCATCGCGCTTGGCGTGACCGCCACCGAAGAAGCGGTCAAAGAGCTAGCCGCACGCCTAGGCACAGACCGCCCGCTGATTATCCAGTACTTCGACTGGGTCAAAAACATGCTCACCGGCAACTTCGGCATCTCCATGGCCTCAGGCCGCGAGATCACCGACACCATCTGGGAGCGCGCCGGGGTATCCCTGACGCTGACCATTCTTGCCATGCTGCTGGCGCTCATCACCGCCATACCGCTGGGTATCCACCTGGCGCGCAAACCAAACGCGGTGCTCTCTGGGCTGACGCAGGTGGGCATTGCGGTGCCCTCGTTCCTCGTGGGCATCCTGGCGGTCAGTGCGTTCTCTGTGCGTTTAGGCTGGCTGCCCGCCGGCGGCTGGGGCACGCCTGCGCATGCCGTGCTTCCGGTGTTTTCGCTGGCCCTGGTCCAATCGGCGATTCTGACCCGCTACGTGCGCGCCGCCGTGGTTGAAGAGATGGGCAAGGATTATGTGCGTACGGGCAGGAGCCAGGGGGCGTCCATAAGCGAAGTGCTCTACCGCTCCGTGCTGCGCAACGCCGCACTGCCCGTGCTCACCGTGACGGGCCTGCAGCTATCCACCATGATCGTTGGCGCCGTGGTGGTGGAGCGTGTCTTTGCCGTGCCGGGTCTGGGCTCGCTGCTGCTGGATTCCGTGGGCAACCGTGACCTGACCACAGTGCAGACCGTGATGATGCTGCTGGTGGCGTTCACGCTGGTGGTCAACCTGATTGTTGACTTGCTGTATGCCGCCGTTGACCCAAGGAGCCGTCGATGAAACGCACCGTAGGGTTTGTCATTGTCGGCCTGATGATCGTGCTCGGACTGTTGTCCTTGGTGTGGACGCCGTACGACCCGCTGCAGGCCAACCCGTCGGTACGCCTGCAAGGCTCGACCTTGCAGCACCTGATGGGCACCGACGAGCTGGGCCGCGACGTGCTATCCCGCGTGATGAGTGGCGCGCGCCTGACCATGGCCGTCGTGCTGGGCGCAGTGAGCATCTCCGCGCTCGTGGGCATCCCGCTGGGCATCTGGGCGGGCATGCGTAGGCGCGCCGGGCGCGTGGTCATGGGCGCAAGCGATCTGCTGCTCGCCTTCCCCGCGCTGCTTCTGGCGATTGTGTTTACCGCCGTGTTCGGCGCGTCGATCTGGATTGTGGTGCTAGCCATCGGCATCGCCGGCATCCCCGGCTTTGTGCGCGTGGCGCGCGTGGGCACGCTGCAGGTCCTCAGCCAGGACTACATCCTGGCCGCCCGCATGGCGCGCGTGTCTGGTCCGGTGATTGCGTGGCGGCACGTCCTGCCAAACATCGCCCACCTGGTGATTACCCAGGCGACGGTGGCTGCGGCCCTTGCCATCCTGGCAGAGGCCGGCTTGTCCTTCCTGGGCCTGGGTGCGCCGGCCCCGTACGCCTCGTGGGGTCGGATGCTGCAGGCCTCGCAGCCCTACCTGGCTACCGCGTGGCATTTGGCGTTGTGGCCAGGGCTTGCGATTGTGCTGACGGTGTTGGCATTGAATGTGATTGGGGGTTCGCGTGATCGTCGTTAAGGATCTGCGCATTGCAGGCATCTTGCATGGAATTTCGTTTGAGCTGGCGCGCGGCGAGCGCCTCGGCATCATCGGGGAGTCCGGCTCCGGTAAGTCACTGACCGCCCTGGCCATTATGGGGCTAGTTGATCTGCCGGTTGAAGGCTCCATCACTATCGACGCCACGCAGATGGTGGGCACCCCCGACCGCGTGCGCCGGCGCGTTCGCGGTGCGACGGTGGGCATGGTCTTCCAGGAGCCGATGACGGCACTTGACCCGCTGACCAAGGTAGGCAAACTAGTGCCGCGCGAGCTGCTGGTGGACGTTGGCGTGGACCGCCCCGAGGCCTACCCGCACCAACTGTCCGGCGGGCAGCGCCAACGCGTACTGATTGCGCTGGCGCTGAAGCAGAACCCGGACTTTTTGATTTGCGACGAGCCCACCACCGCCCTCGACGCGACCACCCAAGCCCAAATCCTGGACCTGATCGACCGGCTGGTGCGCGAGCGCGACATGGGCCTGATCTTCATCTCCCACGACCTGGCGGTGGTGCGCCGGATGACCACGCGCCAGCTGGTGTTTCGCGGCGGCGAGATCGTCGCGGGTGACTCTGAGTATGCGCAGGCGCTGGCGGCTGCGGCGAAACCCGGCGCGCCCGCCTCACCCACTGTGCTGGGTGAGCCGGTGGTTGAGCTGCGTGACGTATCGCTGCGCCGCGGCAAGACGCAGGCGCTCGACGGGGTAACGCTGACGGTTCACCACGGCGAACGCCTTGGCATCGTCGGCGGCTCCGGCTCCGGCAAAACCACGCTGATCCACACGATTGCGGGGCTGTTGAAGCCCGATTCGGGGACCGTGACCACCAGCGGGCGGATGCAGATGGTGTTCCAGGACCCGTACGCCTCGCTGGATCCGCGCATGAAGGTGCGCGATTCCATCCGCGAGGCCGGCGTGGACCACGCGCGCGCCGAGGAGGTACTGGGCGCCGTTGACCTGGCCGGCACCGGCGATCGCCTGCCGCGTGAGTTCTCCGGCGGTCAGCGCCAGCGCATCTCCATTGCGCGAGCCGCCGCCCCGCACCCCGACGTGTTGCTTGCCGATGAGCCGGTTTCCGCGCTGGATGTGTCGCTGCGTGCGCAGGTGCTTTCGCTCATTAGCGACACCGTAAACACCAACACCCTCATCTTCATCACCCACGACCTTTCCGTGGTGCGTGAAATCTGCCCGCGCCTCGCAGTGATGCAGGCGGGCCGGATTGTGGAGCACGGTAATACCGAGGAGATCTGGGCGAACCCGCAACATGAATACACGCGTGAGCTGATCCGTTCCGTTATCTCCGGGTAAAACGCGGGCAATCACGCGTATTCTCGGTGGCTATGAACCACCCGCAGATCACCGTTGTTGGCTCTATTAACGCGGACTTGACGGTTAACGTCGCGCGTCACCCGAACCCGGGCGAAACCCTGCTCGGCTCAGGCGGTGGTGTGACCGCCGGCGGCAAGGGCGCGAACCAGGCTGTGGCGGCGGCGCGCCTCGGTGCACGCGTGGCGCTCGTGGGTGCGGTTGGCGCGGACGCGAACGCCCATCCTGCGACCGCGCTGCTTCGCGAGGCCAACGTGGACCTCACCCACGTCGAAACCATCAGCACCGAGGTCACCGGCCTAGCCGTAATCACGGTGTCAGAGGACGGGGAGAACACGATCATCGTGGTGCCGGGGGCGAATGTGGGGGTGGATGCGCGGGGCGTCGAGAAGCATAAGGCCCCCGTGGAAGCTGCTGAGCTGGTGCTTCTGCAAGGCGAGATCCCCGCGGACGGGTTTGCGCGTGCCGTGGAGCTGGCGCGCGGGCGTGTGGCGGTGAACCTGGCGCCGGTGGTGGCCGTGCCGCGCGAGGCCCTGCTTAAGGCGGACCCGCTGATGGCCAACGAACACGAAGCCGGTCTGATCCTGGAGCAACTGGGCTTGCGTGGTGAGGGCGAGCCTAAGGAGCTTGCGAAACGCCTGGTGGAGGCCGGTTTCGCCTCCGTGGTACTAACGTTGGGAGCACAAGGCGCGCTGGTTGCCGACGCCCAGGGTGTGCGCCCCGTACCCACCCCAATCGTCACAGCGGTAGACACCGTCGGCGCAGGTGACGCCTTCGCAGGCGCGCTGTGCTACCGGCTTGTCCAGGGCGACACGTTGGACGAGGCTGCCGCATTCGCCGCACGCGTCGGCGCGTTTGCCGTGACCAAACCCGGCGCGCAACCGTCCTACCCCACGCAGGCGGACGAGCTGCCTACCTGTTGACGTAGAGCATCAGCGACGCATCCAGCACGTGCTCTTCCACCCGCTCAAACTGGGCAGCAAGGGCGTCGAATTCCTGGCGCTCAATGGCGCTTAACCGCACTTGCTCGCGGGGAACCGGTGTCTGCATGCGCTCATTGTATCGCGATACCATTGCCGCATGGCTTTAGTACGACACCTCCCCCACCCGACCGGTGACCTGCTGTTTTCCTCCCGCGTTGGTGCGGAGCACGGCGGGATGCCTGTGGTTGCGCCGTGGTTTGCCACCACGCTGGGCGAGCAGATGCATGGTTGGGCGGAATCGTTGCCGTGGGATGACGGGGTGTTGGTCCACGACGGGCTGCGGCTTGAGTTTTTTGCCTCGGGCTTGTCCTTCCGTCTGAGCTGCCGCAACGAGTCTGACACTGTGCGCCGCGTGCAGCTTGCCTTGCACCCGTACTGGGCGGTGGACACGACAAGTGCCACGGTGCGCGGGGTGGACGGCGCGCAGTATTTCGACAAAACCGACGGCCAGCTGAAGCGTTTCTGCGGCGAGGTGCGTTTTGGCCAGGAAGTCGACTACGTTTTTGCCACCACCTCGGAGCTTTTGCTTATCGACGCCCACCGCACCCTCACCCTCACCCCCACCGGCACCGACCACGCCGTGGTGTGGAACCCCGGCCCGATGGAATGCGCGCAAGCGCCAGGGCTTGGCGATGAGGAGTGGCGGCAGTTCGTCTGCGTCGAGCCCGCCTTGCTGGGGCCTGAGCGTGACGGCGTTGACCTGCAGCCTGGCCAGGAAGTGGAGATCGGCCTTAGGGTGCAGGTATGAGTTTTCACCTAATCGCCCGGCCGCGAAACGGTTGGCTGGCGCTGGCGGAGCTGGCGCTTTTAATCGCGTTGTTTGTGGGCGTGCAGTTTCTCATCGTGATCGCTGCGGGGCTGATCAACCCCGAGCTGTTTATCGAGTTTGCTGATGCGGACGCCGCCGGGCCGAACGACGTATTTATCATCGCGCTTTCCATCATCGCGCCGTTTGTGGCGTCCTGGATTGCGCAAAGGAACCCGGCCGGGCTGGTGTCGGTGGCCAACCGGGTGCGCTGGCGCTACGTGGGCGTTGCCGCGGCAGTAGCAGTGCCGGTATATGGGGTGCTGTTGGTGGTCGATGGCATAAGCGGCGGGTGGACCGTAACCACCTCCACGCTCGCGCTGGTTGTTGCGATGGTGCTGGTCGTGCCCGTCCAAGCAGCCACTGAGGAGTTTGTGTTTCGCGCCGCCATCCCCCAGATTGTGGGCAACTGGCTGCGCCCAGCGTGGGTTGCCTACGGCGCGGGCGTGCTGCCCTTTGTGTTTCTGCACCTCTACAACGTGATCGGACTTGTAGACATCTTCATCTTCGCGCTTTGCGCGGCGTACCTGACGTGGCGATCGAACGGCATCGAGCAAGCGGTGGTGCTGCACGCCGCGAGCAACACGTTCGTGTTCATCACCCAGGCGCTGCGCCCCGACCTTGTGGTGACCACCGATATCTCCTGGGGCGAGACCGTACTCAGCGCCGGGTTGACCGTGGGAGTTACGGCTGGCATCGCGTTGCTCAGCCGCGCGAAGCTACGTGCCGCCTCGGCGCCAGTTGCGGCGCCGCAACTGGCGCCGCAACTGGCGCTAGTCCAGCATGGTGAATAGGCCCTTGGCTACTTCGGCGCCGTGGGCCCAGATGCCGTCGTGAAGCCATTCGTCGTGAATCCACAGCTTCAGGTTGCCCACCTTCTCGGCCGACTTGATCGACAGCTCAAACGGCAGGTACATGTCCTGGGGGTACAAAATCGCCGCCACCGGCACGGTGTTGCCTGAAACATCCACGGATTGCGCGGCCAGGTCATCCATGCGGTGTACCTCATCCACTGCTTCATAAAACGGACGGAGCGCCGGGTCCTCCTTGAAGTGCGTGGTGAAGAACTGGTTGCCCAGAAACGTCAGGTCCGCAAACTCTTCGCGGTAAATGCGCTCACCAGACCAGTTGATCGCGTGTCCTGGACGTGCCATCACGCTCTCATGAATCACGGCCCACAGCGGCATCGTTTCTAGTGAGATGATACTGCCGAGCTGCGCGAGGAAATCCCCACGCAGCCGCTTCTGCCCCTTATAGGTGGTAAACGGGGACTCAAACAGGTTGGCAAGAGCTGCGAAATCGCCCTCCTCACCAATCAGCACACCCGAAGTGCGCATGCGTGTGGAGGACAACCGCTCCCCCGTCGGCATACACTCCTCATGCGTGTCTAAGTGACGGGCGACTTCCTCGACGCGCTGCTGCATCCACGGCACGGCGTTAAAAAGCTTGTGCTGGCGCTGCCGCAACAACCGGAACTCGGCGCGGTGGAACGCGTCCACATCCATCTCCGGCTCCGGTACGCAACCCGCCAAATGGGCGCGGCGCACCCCGTGCGGGTAATACGCTAGGTAGGCACCGGCGCACGCCGCGCCGAAGGAATTGCCCAACAGGTCCCACTGCTCAATGCCAAGGTGGATGCGAAGCGCCTCCGCATCCGCCGCGACATCCGGCGGGCGAAGATGCGACAACAAGTGCGCATTAATGCGCTCCGGCGTTGTTTTGTCGATTTTGGTGGACAGGCCGGTGCCGCGTTCGTCGATAAGCAAAATGCGATACCGCTTCAACGCCTCCGGGATCCAGCCCATCACCGTGCGCGGGCCGGGCTTGCCGGGGCCGCCTTGGAAGTAGATCAAGTACGGCAGCGACGCGTCCGTGAACAACTCACGCGCAAACACCGTGATCACGCCTACGGCAGGGTTCGCACGGTCAATGGGGACGGTGATGGTGTGCTCACGCTGCTGTACGCCAGGAAAATAAACAGTTGAGCTCAAAGGTATCCTCCCAGGTATGCAACTGCACTCGTCGAACGGCATCGGGCACGACTTCTACGTGCCGGAAGACTTTAAGGCCCCGATCCTACCCGAGTGGCGCCTGGCGTTTTTCAGCATCATCATGCCCATCCCGCGCGCCGCCGGGCTAGCGGAGTATGGCGAGCCGTTTGACTTCGCCACCGCCGAAGGCTGGCGCTACGGCCGTGACAAAGGCGTGCGCACCGTGGAGAACCCGCAGTGGGACCCGGAGCTGGGGGTGTTTCGCAAACCTGAGCCCCGCTACGGCTACTACGGCGACCCCATCATTGAAGGCGGACGTCCCTTCTACAACGACGCGCGCACGCGTTTTGTGGACCCGATGGACAAGGCCACCGGTGCGGCGTCGGTGGATGTGGACGTGGAGCTTGCGTCCAACTGGAGCCACTCAGAACGCAAGGAAGTGATGTGGCACGAAGACGCGATAAAACTCGCCGAACAGCGCGCCGAGCAGCGCATCACGCCTGAGAAGGTGCGTAAGGTGGCGATTGCTGATGCCGGGTGGGACCCCGCGATCAGCGCCCACCATTTCGTGTTTGAGCCGGTGCGCAACGAAACGTTCTATGAGCTGGTTAATTATGACGAGCAGCGGCCCTGGGAAGACCAAATCCGCGGCGAGCGAAACAGCCACGGCACCGCCACGCTGCGGCTGCTGTCCGCAGAGGTCATGCAGTTCCATGACCTGAACCTGACTGATGTGGCGCCTGATGAGCCGCAGCCGGCACACGTGGTCAGTGACTTTCTGATCCTGAACGTGGCCGCGGAGAACATCTCGAATGCAACGCTTGGGTTTTTATCCGCCACGCTGCACACCCCGCGCAACTCCTCGCAGTTCTACGAGCACGATGATTTCTACGAGGAAAGCCCGCCGCAGCTCTACGCGCTGACCAAGTTCACCAACCTGGCGGTGGCGCGTATTGATGCGGCGTTGGGCAGGGACCGTTCCATGCGCATCGGTTCCGGCGGCAGCCTGGTGCCCACCACCGCGCCGGTAGGCTTGCGGGAGGAGACGTTTACGCTGCCGGCGCCCCAACGCGTAGCGTTTGCCATCCCCAACCCGGCGCGCCCCAACTCGGTGAACAAGACCCTCGGCGAGGGCAACAACGGCTCGGTCCCCGACGACATCGAAGCGCCCCTTGTGCTTCGCGACGACACCGAAAGCACCTGGGCCTGGCACGAACAATGGGCCTGGCAGATCCTCACCGGCGCGGACTCCTACCCCGAGTCCGTGCCCGCCCAAACGCCTGCTGCGTTACGACGCTTCCTGGCAGCCAAACTCTCCTCTTGGACCGTGTTTACCTCCGACAACGGGGTGGGCATGGTGCGCACCAAATCCGCCAGCCGCGAGGGAATGCGTTACTGGTCCATGGCGGGGTCACGCTTTGTGGATCTGGTGATGCTGCAGATGCGCGCCCAGGCGGGTGAGGCGCACCTGCGCAAGTCCTTGAAGGTTGTCGGCGAGAAGAGCGCAGCGAAAAGCGGCACCGCGGAAAAAGACATGCACCACCGCGAGCTGCGCGCGGACCTTGAACGCCTGGAGAAGCTGCAGCTAGATCACATTGAGATCCGCGACAAGCTGTGGTTCCGCTCCGTACCTGGGCGCGACATTGACACTCGCGTGCTCAAAGGCCTGCAGGAGGCCACCAACTTTGACCAGCTGCGTGATGATTTTGACTCCAAGGTCAAGTCACGCCAAAACGTCATCCGCACCCAGTTCGAGCAGCTCTCGGGTGCGATTGCAGACGAAGAATCCAAGCGCGCCGAAGCCATGAACCTGGTGCTTGGCTTTGTCGCTGCGGCCATTGGTGCCCCGGACTGGGCGGACGCCGCCGGCTGGACTGGGCCGTGGGGCAACCTGGGCATGGCGGCGATCATCTTCGTGTTGATGTTCGCCGTGGTGTGGGTGGTGCAGCGCCTGTTCGCGTGGAAGCGCGGCGGCAGCGCGCGGTAGGCGCAGGCGGCGCACAGTAGGCGCCGCCAGGAAGTAGGTTGGCGCTTACTCCTCGTCCGTGGACAGCGCTGCCACGAATGCTTCCTGCGGCACGGTCACAGACCCGATGGACTTCATGCGCTTCTTACCGGCCTTCTGCTTCTCCAGCAGCTTGCGCTTACGGGAGATGTCGCCGCCGTAGCACTTCGACAGCACGTCTTTACGCAGGGCGCGGATGTTTTCACGCGCGATAATCTTGGAGCCAATCGCGGCCTGTACCGGTACCTCGAACTGCTGGCGTGGGATGAGCTCTTTGAGCTTCTTGGTCATCTTGTTGCCGTACCACTGGGCAGAGTCCTTGTGCACGATCGCGCTGAACGCGTCCACCGGCTCGCCCTGCAGCAGGATGTCCACCTTCACCAGGTCGCCGAGCTGCTCGCCGGCTTCCTCATAGTTCAGGGAGGCATACCCCTTGGTGCGGGACTTCAGCATGTCGAAGAAGTCAAAGATGATCTCACCCAGCGGCATGATGTAGCGCAGCTCCACGCGGTCCTCGGAGAGGTATTCCATGTTCTTCATCTGGCCGCGCTTGGACTGGCACAGTTCCATCGTGGTGCCCACAAATTCCTGGGGCACGATGATGGTCATGTTCACGATCGGCTCGTAGACCTCGTCGATCTTGCCGCCGGGCCAGTCGGAGGGGTTGTGCACGATTTGCTCAGTGCCGTCCTCACGGATCACGCGATACGTTACGGACGGTGCTGTGGAGATCAGGTCCAGGTCGAACTCGCGCTCCAGGCGGTCGCGGGTGATCTCCATGTGGAGCAGGCCCAAAAAGCCGCAGCGAAAACCAAAGCCGAGGGCGACGGAGGTTTCGGGTTCCCAGGTCAGCGAGGCGTCGTTAAGCTGGAGCTTCTCAAGGCTCTCGCGCAATGCCGGGAAGTCCTCCTGGCTAACCGGGAACAGGCCCGAGTAGACCATCGGCATGACTTCCTCGAAACCTTCGAGGGGCTTTTCGGCGCCTTTCGACGCCCAGGTGACCGTGTCACCCACACGCGTCTCACGCACATCCTTCACACCGGTGATGAGGTAGCCCACCTCGCCAGGGCCGAGACCCTTGGTTTTCTTCATGGTGGGCGAAACCACGCCGATCTCCAGAATTTCCAGCTTGGTGCCGGTGTTCATCATCTGCACCTGCTGGTTGGGCAGCAGTTTGCCGTCCATCATGCGCACGTAGGTGACTACGCCGCGGTAGGTGTCATAAACCGAGTCGAAGATCAGGGCGCGCGCTGGGGCGTCTGCACCAAGCTCTTCGCCGTCCTCGCCGCGTGAAGACGGCGGCGGGATCAACTCCACCACCTTATCCAGAAGCTCCGGCACGCCTTCGCCGGTCTTGCCGGAAACGCGCAGCACCTCTTCGGTTTCGCAGCCGATGATGTTGGCGATCTCAAGGGCGTACTTCTCCGGGTCCGCCGCCGGCAGGTCGATCTTGTTGAGCACCGGGATGATCTCAAGATCATTGTCCATAGCCATGTACAGGTTGGCTAGGGTTTGGGCTTCGATGCCCTGCGCGGCGTCCACAAGCAAGATAGCCCCCTCACACGCATCGAGCGAGCGCGAAACCTCATAGGAGAAGTCCACGTGACCAGGGGTGTCAATCATCTGCAGCACGAACTCTTCACCATCGGCGGTGGTCCAAGGCAGACGGACGTTCTGCGCTTTGATGGTGATGCCGCGCTCACGCTCAATGTCCATGTTGTCCAGGTACTGGTCACGCATCTCGCGCGCATCCACCACGTTGGACAGTTGCAAAATGCGGTCCGCCAGCGTGGATTTACCGTGGTCAATGTGAGCAATGATGCAGAAGTTGCGGATTTTCGACGGGTCCGTAAACGTCTCTTCCGCATAATTCTTCTTCAAGGCAGCCATAACCCCAGGATTCTACCGGTGCACACGCAAATGAGAAACACCGGCAAAAAGTGCTTGTGCCAACCTGTCAAAGAACCTAGAGTTGCCTTCAAGAAAGGAGGCGGCCATGCGCAGGTTGTTGAAACGCAAACGCGCAGGGTCGCTTGACCGCGGCTTGGCGCTGCTCAATGAGCGCTTGGCCAGCACCGCCGTGCGCCGCGGCAAAGATCTGGCGGCACGTGTGCAAGTGAAAGCCACCGCGAAAATCCCCCGCAACATTTACTACGCGCCTGATATGGACGGCAGCGCCGAACCGGGCGAGGTGGTGTGGGTGACCGTGCCGTCCCAGCCGCCGAGTGAGCGCTCCATGCTGGTTGTGGGCCGCGACCGCCATGATGTGCTGGGGCTGTTGATCTCGCCGGAGAAGGACCACGCGCAGGATTCGCGCTGGCTGGGCATCGGCTGTGGCAGCTGGGATAGTTCCGGCGAGCCGTGCTGGGTGCGCCTGGATAAGACGTTGTGTGTGCCGGAAAGTGACGTGCACCGTCGGGGCGCCACCCTGCCCCCGCTGCGCTTTGAGCGGGTGGCGAACCGGCTGCGGGACCACTTTGACTGGAGCTAGCATTTGGTAACCGCCTGGGCATACTGCTATTTTTGAGTGGTTGCCCAAAACAGGGCGAATGTGTGTAACGCGGGCAGGACCTTGGGTCCGCGTTTTCGACATCATCGATACCACTAGCAAGAGGTGCAAACATGGCTAACATCAAGCAGCAGCAGAAGCGCGTGCTGACCAACGAGAAGCGTCGCGTGCGCAACAAGTCCATCCGCTCCGCCACCCGTACGGAGATCCGCAAGTTCCGCGAGGCCGTGGCCTCCGGCGACAAGGCTGCTGCTGAGGCACAGCTGCGCGTGGCTTCCCGCAAGCTGGACAAGGCTGTGACCAAGGGCGTGTTCCACCGCAACAGCGCTGCGAACAAGAAGTCCAACATGGCTCGCGCCTTCAACAAGATGGAAGGCTAAGCACTTCCGCTTGATTTACGCCCCCGTGGTCCTTGTGGCCGCAGGGGCGTTTTGCTTTGCGACGCTCCCCCGCGCCGCCAGCTCAGCTAAGCCAGCTCAGCGATGCGGCGCACGGCGTCTTCGACGGCGAACTCCGGGTCGCCGCCTTGGCCTTTGACGGTGGCGTCCAAGTCGGCCACGATGATCACCGCTTCAGAGATCGCGTCCCCGCTCCACTGGCGTGCGGTTTGCATGGTGCGTTTCACACCGTAGGGCGGCATGCCTAGTTGGCGTGCAAGTTGCTCGGGGTTGCCGCGCACGCCGTAGAGCTTGGCAACGTCGCCGACCTTGTAGGCCAGTGCTGCTGCGATGGCGACGGGGCTGGTGCCCAGTTGGAGTGCGCGCCTGGTGGATGCCAGTGCGCGGTCGGCGCGGCCGGCAAGTGCTTGTTCGGCGATGTCGAAGCCGGCGACTTCCGCGACACCCGTGTAGTACTCGCGCACGGCAGCGACGGTGATTTCGCCCTCGGTATCGGCGATCAGTTGGCTCACAGCACTGGCAAGCTCGCGCAGGTCAGAGCCGACGGATTCCAGCAGCGCGGCCACGACGTCTGGGGTGGGGCGCACACCGTGGCGTTTGAATTCGTTGGTGAGCCAGCTTTGGCGGTCCCGGTCACGCAGCGGCGCCACGCTATGCACTTGCGCGATTTTGGCCAGTTTGGAGGCGTAGGCCTTCTGGCGTCCCCCACCGGTGTGCTGCACGATAATGGTCACCCCGGGCGCCACGTCCACGCAGGCGCGCAAGAGTGCTTCGACGGGTTCTTTGCCGGCGAGTTCGGTTTTTTCCACCACCAGCACGCGGTCCTCGGCAAACAGGGAGGGGCTTGTGGCCTGGGCGAGTTCGCTTGCGGTGACGTCGGATCCGCGCAGGGTGGTCACTTCGGCCTGGGGGCCTGCGTCCGCGATGATCTCCTTGGTGGCGCGCTGGGCGAGGAACTCGTCTTCGCCTAAAACCAGGTGCACGGGGTTTTGCATGCGCTCTATTCTAGGGGGCGTGGTTAGGGGGAGCGTGAGGCGTCGGTACGCAAGGTGACCGGGCCGTCGCGGTTGGGAAACACGACGGGGATCCCGCCGATGGTTTTGGTGCCGCGCGTGGTGGGTGGCCCGTCTTCCAACACCACAACCAGCTGTGTGCCGGGTGGGACGGGTTCCACATCGGCGCGCGTGTCCACCACGTGTGCGACAAGCTGGTGTTGGTCCACAACCGGTGCGCGCGGGGGCGCAAGGTTGCTTACACACAGCGTGACGACGGCCAACGCCACCGTCAGCCGCGGCCTCCCCGCTAAAAAGCCGTAGATGATCCAGCCGTAGCCCACGATCGCCGCCAAAGGGCCAATCGGCGCGGTGGCCAGGGGTAATGACGCCCCCACCACCGCCACCTTGTTCACCCACCAGGTAAACGGCTGCACAATCAGCAGCAGCGGCACCTCTAGCCCGCCGGGAAGCAACGCCAGCACGGCGGCGCACAGACCAAGGATGGTCACAGGTGCCGTGGCGGGTGCGACAAGGGTGTTGGCCACCGTGGACACCAGCGACACTTGGCCGGCCATAACAGAGACGATCGGCATGGTCACCACATCGGCGGCGATGGCCACGGACAGCGCGCGCACCACAATGTCCGGCCAGCGGGTAAACGCAAGTGCTCGGTACAACAGGGGCGAGAGCGCCACGATGCCGGCGGTTGCCGCCACGGACAGGGCGAACCCGTAGTGCACCGCAAGGTCCGTATCCACAAACACCAGGCCGATCACGGCAAGACAGAGCACGTGCATGGGTTCCGCGCGCGTAGAGGTCAGCACCGCGACCATGCCCACCAGCCCCGTCACTGACGCACGCAGCACGCTCGGCTCCGGGCCCACGAGTGCTGCAAACACCAACAGCGCGGCACCCGCGGCGACCAAACGCCAGTGCAACCCAAGTCCCAACAGCGTGGTCAGAACAATCGCCGCGGTAGTCACAATGGCCACGTTGCTGCCGGAGACCGCAGACAGATGCGACAAGCCGGTATCTATGTAGGCCTGTTGTTCGGTAGGCGTTTGCAAGGAGGTATCTCCAAGCACCATCCCCGGAATCAACCCCTGGGAACTCGGCCCCACTGTATGCACAACTGATGCGGCAAAGGTCTCGCGCACGTGCTGCGCAAACGCCGCGAACCCGCTGGGCGCTTCCACCACCTCAAGGCTGCCGTTGAACACGTACGGGTTGACCCCGACAAGCTTGCTCTCCCCCACCGTGCCATGTGCCGCAACCATCGTCCCCGAAACAACGCCCTCGGGCATCTCACGTGAGAACACGGTCAACGTCGAGGGATGCCCGGGCACCACAACGCGCGTCAGCCACGTCTCGCTAGCCAATAACCTGGGTTGCCCAGACACCGTCGCCACCACTGTGTCACCGAACTGCCACGCCTGCGCGGTGCGGTGGCGCACCAACGCCACCACCAACGACGCCAACCCCAACGAACCAACCAGCACCGCCTGCCCAAACTCGCGCCACAAAAGGCACGCCACGACAAACGCAGCCACCACGCACGCGGCCCAAACCGGCCCTTGCCACAGGCACACCAGCGCCGCCAGCCACACCGCCCCCGCCGCGGGCACTAGCCGAAGCTCACTCACAACGTGATCTGCCCTTCCAGCGCCGCAAACTTCGCCGGCCCAATGCCTTTGACCTCCATCAACGCCTCCGGGGTGGCAAACGGCCCGTTGGCTTCCCGGTGCGCCACAATCGCATTGGCCGTTGCCTGCCCCACCCCGTCCAAGCTGGTCAGCTGCTCGGCCGTCGCCGTGTTAATAGAGATCAGGCCGCTCGCCTCCACCCCGGCAACTTCAGGCGGTGCATCCGGGGTGGAGGGTTGGACGAGGATCTGTTGGGCGTCTACAAGCACCTGCGCCTGGTTGAGCACCAACAGGTCCGCACTCTCTTTGGGCACGGCAGCCGCCAGCGCATCGGCCACGCGCGCGCCGGGTGCGAGAGTGACCAGCCCGGGGTGTTCGACCTCCCCCACCACGGACACCACGATCTCGGCAGGCTCGGGCGGCTCCTCCCAGGTAGGTTGCGGCGCGGGCGGTCGGGTAAACGCCCAGGCACCGACGAGCCCCATGCTTATTAGCGCCACCGCCACCGCCTGCCTCCGCCCCACCGCAAACCTGGGCTCCGGGTACTCCACCGGCAGGGTATCTTCCTCACCGGTTGGGCGGGAAAGCTCCTTGATTCTGTCTTTGAGGTTCATGCCTGCAGACCGTAAACCGGCAGCGCAAGGCACGGAAGTGGTGCATGGTGCGACTGTGGATAACGCGCGAAGTTATCCACAGAAACGCGCTCTTAATGAAAAGAAGGCGCGAGTTATTGAAAATACGGGGCGGTTTTCAGTACGCACTTGGCGCGCGAGAGGGCACTCACGCGGGCTCGGCGAAGATCACCGACAGACCGATCGCACCCTTGCCGGTGTGGGTGGCAAGCACGTCCACCATCGGCTCTACAAGTACTTGCGAGTGCTGCGGCAGGACCTCTTCAAGCATGAGCGCGAACTGCTCAGCGGCGTCGGCGGCATCCGCGTGCTGGACAGCAGCGAAGACGGGTTCGCCGTCGGCACGCTCAAGCACCAGCTCTGCAAGCCTGGCAAACGCCTTGGTCTGCGTGCGGGTTTTCGCGGCGAGCTCAAACTTGCCGTCGTGCATACGCAGGATCGGTTTGGTGGCAAGCAGGGTTGCAGACAGCGCGGTACCGGTAGACAAACGCCCAGACTTGCGCAGGCCCTCCACCTGTTGCAGGTACAGCCAGGTCTCCGCGCGCTTCAGGGTGTTGACGGCCATCTCCTCGCACTGCTCAAGCGTGCCGCCCTCACGGGCAACCGTGGCCGCAGCCATGGCGGCTGCGCCAATGGCCATGCCAGCGGTATCGGTATCCACCACGCGAACCGTGCCCGGGAACACACCCGAGGCGGTCACGGCAGCCGACCAGGTCGAGGACATGGTCTTGGTCAGGTGTAGCGCCACCACGCCCTCATCACCGCCGCGCTCCAGCTGGCGGGCGTAACACGCGGTCAGCTCAAGTGCCGTCAACCCCGACGTAGAGCCTTCACCATCGGCGTCTTCCATCACGTGCATCGGCACAACCGTGATGTCGAGCTCCTCGGCGATCTCAGCGGGCAGGCCTGCGGCGGAATCGACAACTACACGCACCGTCATAACGCATCCGGCCCCTGGTTCCAGGCCTCCAGGTACCACTGCACCTCACCGGGGTCTTGCGCACCGTAGCGCGGCATGGCCACCAGCTGGGAGGTGTGCGTATTGCCCAGCCCCTTCAGCAAGGGGTACTGCTGCTCAGCAAACCCGAGCAGGCTAGACGTCAGCGCGGAAATCGTGCCGCCGTGCGCCACCAGCAGCACCGCAGCATCGTCCCAGTCGGTGTAGGAATCCATCAGCTCATCCACCACCGGACGCGCACGCTTGGCCACATCCAAGCGGCTTTCCCCCTCCGGCGGCGCCCAAGCAGCGTTGTTTCTCCAATGCGCGCGGATCGTGGCATCCGCACCGTCAACTTCCTCGTGGGTCTTGCCCTGCCATTGGCCGAGGTGGGTTTCGCGCAACCGAGCGTCCTCGCTAAAGGCAAGCCCCAACTCCCCAGCCACAATCTCCGCAGTACGACGGGCACGCGACAAATCCGAGCTGACAATCTTGCCAATGCCAAACCCGCGCAGCCCCTTGGCAGCACGAAGCGCCTGCTCCTCACCCAGCGCGGACAAGGTGGTGTCCAAATGGCCCTGCATCCGCCGGGTGGCGTTGTAATCCGTCTGCCCGTGACGCAGCAGAATCAGTCGACGTTTCACGCTTAAAACTCGCGCTTAGTACTCGTCAGCGTCCGGACCCTCGCCAGCCAAAGGTAGATCCTCAAAGGTCTCTACCTCGCGCACGGCGGCATCATCCGCAAACACGCCCGGGCGCTGGTACGGCTCAAGACCCTCAACGGCAATCACCGGGCAGTCCGAGTACAGACGATCCAGGCCGTAGAACTCACGCTCCGCCTCACGCTGCACGTGCACCACAAAATTGCCGTAATCCAACAGCACCCAGCGGAATTCACGGTTTCCTTCACGACGCTTCGGCTCCAACCCAGCCGCCGTCAACTCGGTCTCCACTTCCTCCACAATCGACGCCACCTGGCGCTCCGTCTCCGCGGACACAACCACGAAAATATCCGTAATGGCCATGACGTTAGACACGTCAATCACGGCAATGTTGGCGCCCAGTTTCTCATCGGCGGCACGTGCCGCGATGGAGGCTTGTTCAATCGAAATTTGCGCTGCAGTCAAAAATACGTTCCTTCACGTTTGCTATGAGCCGGCGGTTAATAGCCCCTATTGTGCCACCTGCGGGCGATACAGCCCATGCTTCGCTATATATTGCACCACCCCGTCCGGGACGAGGTACCACACCGGGCGCCCTTGCGACGCACGCTCGCGGCAGTCCGTGGACGAGATCGCCATTGCCGGAATGTCAAGAAGATGCACCCGCTCCTGGATGTCTTGCGGCAGCATGTCCTCCGTCAGCTCATAGCCAGGACGCGTCACGCCAACAAACTCTGCCAGCTCAAACATTTTGTCCCAGTCATGCCACGACATGATTGAGCTCAGCGCATCCGCGCCCGTGATGAAGAACAGTTCCGCATCCGGGTAGACCTCGCGCAGATCCCGCAGGGTGTCAATGGTATAGGTCGGGCCCTCACGGTCAATGTCCACGCGCGAGACGGTGAAGCGTGGGTTGGAGGCGGTGGCAATCACCGTCATCAAATAGCGGTCCTCTGCTGGCGAAATCTGCCTGCCCGCTTTCTGCCACGGCTGTCCCGTAGGTACAAAAACCACCTCGTCCAGCGCGAAACGGTGTGCCGCTTCGCTTGCTGCGACGAGGTGGCCGTGGTGGATCGGGTCAAACGTCCCGCCCATCACCCCAATACGCATGTGTTTGGTACAGGGGTTAGACGAAGCGGATGTTGCTGCTCTCAACGAACAGGTTGAAGATGCCCGCGCCGACGGCACCCAGGACGCTCAGCACGATCAGGGCGATGCCCCAACCCGGAATCTCAGTCTTGTTGCCCTCAGCGTCCTTGGAGGAACCCTCACCGGAGGACGCCTTCTGCGAGGAGGTCAGGCCAGCCCAGAGGGTGTCGAACGCCTTCGCGGAACCCTCAGGAAGATTCTCCTTCTTCGTCTTGCACTGGTCCTCGATGATCTCGCCCTTGTCATTGACCGGGCAATCCTTCTTTTCGAAGCCGATCTGATCAGACGGCCTGGTTTCAGCAACAGCGGTGCCAGCGCCAGCCGTGACAGCGACTGCGGTGGCCAGGGAAACAATCACACGTGCAGTTTTCATGGTTCGGAATTGTATACCATTCTCGCTGCGCAAACCATTAGAACCGCGTTTATGTCCGTATTTTATGGACGGGTTTGTCCCGTTCCCTCCAAAATCCACTTCGTGGTGGTCAGCTCCGGCAAGGCCATCGGTCCGCGCGCGTGCAGCTTCTGGGTAGAGATGCCAATCTCTGCACCCATGCCGTACTGCTCCCCATCCGTAAAGGCAGTGGAGGCGTTGAGGACGACGGCGGCGGAGTCGACGTGGTCCGCGAAGCGTCGTAAAGCAAGAGCCCCTTGGGACGCAATCGCATCCGTATGCCCGCTGGACCATTTAGCAATGTGGGCAATCGCGCCGTCCACGCCGCCTACCTCGGCATACGCGATGTCCATGCTGAGGTACTCCTCGCCCCAATCCTCATCCGTGGCGGGCACGAAACCCTTGGACGCATCGCCGTGGATAGTCACCCCGGCGCCGCGCAGTGCGGTGATGATGCGCTGCTTCGCTTCCTCCGGCAATGCGGCGTCTACCAGCACCGTCTCAGTGGCGTTGCACACGCTCACACGCCGAGTCTTGCCGTTGAGCAGCATGGCAATGGCGGAATCTAGCTCCGCATCACGGTCAATGTAGAAGTGGCAATTACCAGTGCCGGTCTCAATGGTGGGAACGGTGGCGCCGGTGACCACGGCCTCAATAAGGCGAGCACTGCCGCGGGGAATCACCACATCAACCAACCCGCGGGCGGTGATCAGATCCTGGACCGAATCGTGGGTTTCACACGGCAGAAGCTGCACGGCCTCACGCGGCAGCTCGTGGGCAGCCAGGGTGTCCTGGAGAATCTCCACCAGTTTCTCGTTAGAGTGGCGCGCGGTCTTCGAACCGCGAAGCAGCGCCGCGTTGCCGGACTTCAGCGCAAGACCAAACGCGTCGACGGTGACGTTCGGACGCGCCTCATAGACCATGCCCATCACACCAAGCGGCACGCGGACCTGCTTCATCTGGATGCCGTTATCCATCACGTGGCCGCGCAACACCTCCCCCACCGGGTCCTTCAGGCCTGCAACCTGGCGCAGGCCACCCGCAATGCCCTCGATGCGGCCCTGGTCCAGGGCGAGACGATCCAGCAGCGATTCAGCCAAACCCTGGGCGCGGCCCTCATCTAGGTCGCGCTGGTTGGCCGCAATGATCTCGTCTGCACGCTTCAGCAGCGCATCGGCCGCGGCATGCAGAACCTGGTTCTTTGTCGGCTGCGGCAAGGTCGCAAGCGTAGGTGCTACATCTTTGGCCCGGCGCGCCTTGTCCAAAACCTCGGCGCGCTCGGCTTCGCGTGGGGTGTTGAGATCAGTCATGCGGCAAGCTTAGCCGAGGCCCGCTGCGCTTATCCGGAAGTTCGTAGCCGACTAGTAGCCATCTAGTAGCCGACCTCGACGTCAACCTCGGTGGACATTTTCTCGCCGGCTTCGAACAGGTCCCAGTTCTTCGCGGCAAGGGGGCCGATGCGGCCTGTCATGAAGCGGGGAATGTTCGCTGTGTGCGGGGTGATCACGCAGTTGTCCAGGCTCCACAGCGGGTGGTCCGCCGGCAGCGGCTCGGGCTCGGTCACGTCCAGCCCGGCGCCGCGCAGGGTGCCGTTGGTCAGCGCTTCGGTCAGCGCCTCAGTATCAATCAGCGGGCCGCGGCCAACGTTGATCACCACGGCATTATCAGGCATCTTCGCAATGGTCTCGGCATTGACCATGTGGCGGGTGGCCTCCGTCAGCGGGGCGAGCATGACAAAGTAATCGTGGTTCGCCCACACCTCATCAGACAGCGTCACCGTCTGATCCGCACCTTCCACCTCACGGCCAGAACGGTTCACCGCAGTAATGCTCATCCCGAAAGGCTCTAGGAAACGGATCAAGGTCTTGCCAATGCCGCCGGCGCCGATGATGGCCAGCTTCCTGTCCTCAAACAGGTACTGCTTCTCCGCGAAGATCTGCGTGTTGTTCCACTCATTGCTCACCGCCTTGATGCGGTGCTCCACCGCCAGGAGCAGCGCCAGCGTGGACTCTGCAACCGTGTCGTCATACAGACCACCCGCGTTGGCAAAACGCACACCGTTTGCGGCGTGCTTGGCAAAAACGTCTTGCAGGTTTTCCACACCCGCGTAAAGAATCTGCACCACCTTGACGCTTTCCGGCAGCTCATCTGGGAAATCATCCGGGCCACCGCCGAAGAGCACCATGTCCGGGTTGTCTTCGAGCGCTACATAAGTGTGGCCTGCGGCCTCCATGTCTGCAATCGGCTGTTCTTTCGGCTTAGGCACATACGTGAACTTCATGCCCGCCCACAGTAGCGGTTACAGACGCGAGGCGTAGTTACTCAAGTAATCCGCATGCACCACAGGCCGGCGCAAGTGCTCCGGCAGCTCATGCGTATGCTGCCCCAGCATGGTGGCAAGCTCGACCGCGTCATAGGCAACCTCGCCACGGCCAACCACGGCGGAATCCGGGCCCAGGATCTCCACAATGTCGCCCGCGTGGAACTCACCCTCAATGCCGGTAATGCCCACAGCTAACAGGCTCGTTCCGCCGCTGGTGACGGCGCTGACCGCGCCGGCGTCCAAACGCAGCACGCCCTCCGCATCGGCGGCATACAACGCCCAGAACTTCCAGGCGGACAGCTTGCGGCCCGGGCGGGTATGGAACACGGTGCCCACCTCAGCAGACCCAAGCGCCTCGGTGATCTTCTCCGTTGCTGTCAACAGCACCGGCACACCACCACGCGCAGCCAGGCGCGCAGCCGAGACCTTCGCGGCCATGCCGCCGGTGCCAAACACGCCACCGTCGCCAGCCTTAACGGCCTCTAGGTCCTTGCCGCTTCGCACCTCATCCAAAAGACGCGCCCGCGGATCGGAAGGGTTCATGTCATAGAGCCCATCCACGTCAGACAACAACACCAGCGCATCCGCGCTGATCAGCGTTGCCACGATCGCCGAGAGCCTGTCATTGTCACCAAAGCGCATTTCAGAGGTAGCCACCGTGTCGTTCTCATTGACAATCGGCACCGCCCCCATCTGCCGCAGCCGGTCAATCGTGCGCTGCGCGTTACGGGCGCGCTCACGCGAACCCGCATCCGACTGGGTCAGCAGCACCTGACCAATCGTGCGACCGTAGCGAGCAAACGACGCACCCCACACCTGCGCCAAGTGAATCTGGCCAACAGAGGCAGCCGCCTGCTTCGTCGCCAAATCCCTCGGGCGCACCTTCAACCCAAGCGGCGCCATACCAGCAGCGATAGCACCCGAAGACACCACAATCACATCAGTGCCGCGGGCAATGCGCTTTTCAATCGCATCCACAATCAGGTCGATTTTGCGTGCGTCGAGGTTTCCGTCAGCGTCGACAAGCGAAGAAGTGCCCAGCTTGACCACAATGCGCCGCGCGGACGCAATCTGCTCCCGAAGTTCTAACACCCCTACCCCTGCCAACGCTCGCGCTCAGCGGCCTCGCCAGCACCGTAATCAAACTCATCAATCAAGCCACGACGAGCCTGGGAGGCACGCTTACGCTCCGCAGCAGACGCACGATCCGTACCGCCCAGACGTGCGTCCTGGCCGCGGCCAGCAAGCGTCGGGTCACCACCACGCGAAGGCTCCCAGTCAAAGGAGACCTCACCAATCGTGACCACATCGCCCTCACGCGCACCAATCTTGCGCAGCGCGTCTTCCACACCCGCCTTCTCCAAACGGTCAGACAGGTAGCCCACGGCCTCATCGTTTTCAAAGTCCGTCTGGCGGATCCACCGCTCCGCCTTCTCACCGGTGACAATCCAGCCCTCCGGGTACAGCGGGTCGCGCTCCACCTTGATGCCGTTATCACGGGTGCTCTTCACCTCATTCGGGCGAATCACGATAGGCTCCGCAGGCTTTACCGCCTTCGGGCGAGCCTTGCGCGCCTTTTGCACAACCTCCCACATCGCCCACTTCAGCTCATCCAAGCCCTCGCGCGTGGCAGTGGAAATCAAAAATACCGGCCAGCCGAAACGCTGCTCAATATCCTCGCGCAAAAACTCCGCCAGCTCACGAGCCTCCGGCACGTCAATCTTGTTCAGCACCACAAGGCGGGGACGCTCACGCAAATCACCCAGGCCGGAATCCATGTCGAGTTCCTCGGCGTAGGCATCCAGCTCCGCCTCAAGGGCCTCAATGTCAGAGAGGGGATCACGCCCCGGCTCCATCGTCGCGGTATCCACAATGTGCGCAAGCACCGCGGTGCGCTCAATGTGGCGCAAGAAATCCAAGCCCAGGCCCTTGCCTTCGCTCGCGCCCGGGATCAGCCCCGGCACATCCGCAATAGTAAAGGTGTCATGGCCAGCATTAACCACACCCAGGTTTGGAGCGAGCGTGGTAAACGGGTAATCCGCAATCTTCGGCTTGGCTGCAGACAGCACCGAAATCAGCGAGGACTTCCCCGCCGACGGGAAGCCAACCAGGCCCACATCGGCCATGGACTTCAGCTCCAGGATCAAGTCGTGCGCCTCACCCGGCTCGCCCTTGAGCGCAAAGCCCGGCGCCTTACGCTTCGCAGTTGCCAGCGCCGCGTTGCCCAGGCCGCCGTAGCCGCCCTCTGCAGCCACAAAGCGGGTGCCCGGCACCGTCAGGTCTGCCAGGATCTCACCGTCAGCGCTTCGCACCACCGTGCCAACCGGCACCTCAAGCACCAGGTCCTCACCACGCGCACCATTGCGGTGGTCCCCTTCGCCGTTGTTGCCGCGCTGCGCCTTCACGTGCGGGCGGAACTGGAAGTCCAAGAGCGTGTGTACCTGCGGCGACACCTCAAAAATGATGTCGCCGCCGTGGCCGCCATTGCCCCCATCGGGCCCACCCAGCGGCTTGAACTTTTCGCGGTGCACAGACACACACCCGTGCCCACCATCGCCAGCTTGCAGGTGCAGCACTGCCCTATCAACAAATTGCGCCATGGGCACAAGCCTACTTGTTCAAGGTTTTCAGGTCTTCGGCGGTAATTGTCATGCGCTCCTCTGCCGTCGCCTGCGACAGGTTGCCGCCGTGGGTGCGGAAAAGGCGCATCGCAATCGCGTCTACAAGCATCCGCTCAATCTTCGCCGCATCCGAGCCGCTTGCAGCCACCGCGGCACGCAGGGCCTCCTCATCAAAGAGGTAGCCCCTCGCCGCCAGGCTCATCACCACCATGTCAGCCGATGGGACATCTTGCTTATCGACGCCCACCGCATCCCCCTCCCTCTTCATCCCCGGCAGTTCAGCGCCTGGGAAATGCACCGTGGCGTTACCCTTCGTTACCACGCGCACACGCTCCCCCTCACTTGTGCGCGAGGTTTTTACGCTGAGCACCGAATCCTCAACAAAGCACTCCATCGCAGCGCCGTGTGTAACCAGCTCTGTCAGCTCGCACTTCGAGTTCTCGGCAACGATCGTGCGGAAGCTCGCCGCGTTCTCAATCCCAACCAGGGTGCCGGAGGCGTTGGAGTTGTTCAACGCAAGGTAATAGACACGGTCCTGGTCGAACGTGGCCTCAGCATCGTCCATACGCACCCAGCCCAAGAAACTGTTCCGGGAGCGAAGCCGTGCACCACTTGACAGGCGCATATTCAACTCGGCGCGTGCAGGCGTTGCCTCCACCACGCAATGATCCAACTCAAGCGTTGCGCCAACAACCGCAATCGGTACGTACTCAGACAAACGATGCGCAGGCACGACCACCACATCCTGCAGACGCACCTCCGCCCCGCCGCCGATTCCAAGAAGCATCGCATCATCATCCTGCAACAACGTCAGGTCACTGAACATGAGGCGCTGCCCGTTTTCCACCTTGACGCCGTGAAGCCACAGCAAGCACTCCCCTTTATCCTGGTCCGGTCCGGAGAAGGCCACGTTCGTTGCCAGAGGAGCATGCGACAGTGTGTAGCGGCCGGCTTCGAGTCGGATCACAGCTCCGTCAAAGAGCCGGGGCGCAATCACCTCGTCAAAGTTGTCACCGTCCTGAGCCCGCCACAGGATCTCGCCGCGTTCCCTGTCCTGGTCCAACTCAGTGAATACGCACACCGACCGGTCCGCGTCCACCTCAGACTGCGCATCAACCTCAAGGGTGATCTGCTCACCATTGACGGAATCAATGGTTGGCGCAAGGAGGGTACTTGCGGAAATCTTAAATGTCGGCGCTTGCGCATCCACCCGCAAGACAGGCGCGACCAAGGAACTGCCCGCCTGCAAATGCAGCGCCAGATCCTCCACAGGTGGCGCCAAAAGACTGCTCGCATCCAGACGCATGTGCGCGTTATCTGCAAGCTTCACCCCGCCAATGCGGGAGCCCGCAACAAGCACCTGGGCGCCCTCAAACCCACCTACATAGCCCACGCTGCAAGCAACAAGTTCAACCGTGCCCCGATCACAGACAACCGTCGCGGCACTGTCATTGTCCGCAATCGTGCACGACACCATCTGCAGCTTCGCATCCTCAACCGACACCGCCGCACGCTCATGCCCGTCAGGGAACTCAACCGCACAGTCCTGCATCACTGCTGTGCCCTCAACCACGCTCACCACGTAGGTATCTTGTGGGCCGGCCAGGGTGACGTCTTTCAGCAACGCCCCATCCCGCAGGGTGATCGGCCCGTTAATACGTGCCTTGTCGGCCCCCGGCCCCTGCAAGTATTGCCCGCTCAGCGTCAAGGAGCGACGCAGGAAGTAGTCCCCCGGGCTCAACCAGAGCCCCTCCCCCGGGCCAAGGGCGGCAAGCGCCATCTGCAGGTCAACGGACGGGTCTACAACGCGCGGTGAATTGTCGCTCATAAGTCTCACACAATAGGCCTGTTTCTACACTCCGTGTACAACACCCCGAGTACGCCACCAAAACTTGGTCTACTCGGGGTGTTGTACACGGGGTTTAGAGCGTTTAGGCGTTAGGCGGCAAACAAAACTGCCCCAACCCGTGCATGGGTTGGGGCAGTGAAACGCTTCTATAGCTTAGGCGGTCTCTTCAACTACGCCTGCAGCCTCAGCAGCCTCGAGCACCTCTGTGGAGACGCCCTGGCCGTCAGCCGGAACGATGTTCACAACACGACGACGCTTCTTGATGCCGAACTGCACAGCACCAGCTGCCAGTGCGAACAAGGTGTCGTCGCCACCACGGCCAACGTTGTCACCCGGGTGGAACTTGGTGCCACGCTGGCGAACGAGGATCTCGCCGGCCTTGACCTGCTGGCCGCCGAAACGCTTCACACCGAGGCGCTTCGACTCAGAGTCACGGCCGTTCGAGGAGCTGGATGCACCCTTTTTGGTTGCCATTATTCAAATCTCCTTGACGTTGAAAAGTTTGCTTACTTAATGCCGGTGACCTTGACCACGGTCAAAGGCTGGCGGTGGCCCTGACGGACCTTGTAGCCGGTCTTGTTCTTGTACTTGAGGATGTCGACCTTCTTGCCCTTGGTCTGCTCCACAATTTCAGCCTCAACCTTGCTGGAAGCAAGCTTGTCGCCGGTGGTGACGTCTGCGCCATTTACGAGAAGGATCGGGGTGAGTTCGACCTTGTCGCCTGCTTCACCCTCAAGCTTCTCGACCTTGACCAGGTCGCCCTCGGCAACCTTGTACTGCTTGCCGCCGGTCTTGACGATCGCGTACATAGAGGGTTACCCCTTCTCTCTTACTCGCCCGCCCCCGGCATGCCTCGGTGACGGAAATGGAACAACATTTAGCGTTTCGGGGCCCGCCTTCTTAGGTGGCAGTGGCCCGCCGTGCCCGCATGCTTGGGCAACGAGGTGCGAGCACCCCAAAACAGCGACTGTCAAAGACTACACCGGAAGGCCGCGATTTACCAAACCCCGGCCTTTCCTGCCGCTATCTGCGAGACGTACGGCGTGTCGCCCTACGACGTCCACGGCGCTGCGAGACCTCAACATGTGCCGCCTCGCGCTTCGCTTGAGCAGCGCGCTTCTGCGAAGACTGGCCACCCTTGCTCTGGGCAGATCCTGCACCCGACTGGGAACGGGTCGCAGACGTTGAGGTGCGACGCGTTGCCCTGCGACGCTCACGCGTACGCGGCTTCGCAGCAGACGAGCTGCGAGCGCGGCGGCTGTCGCTGCGTCCGCCTTCGCGCGGCGAATCCTTCGGCGCCGCCTGCGACTCGGACTCTGCTTCCACGTCCGCGTCTACTTCCGGGACGAAGTCCTCACGCTTCGGACGGTGGTCCGAGCGCGAGTTCCCACGCGTGCGGCGCTTACGGCGCGGTGAGGACTCAAACTCCTCAACCGCCTCCTCATACGTCTGCGTTGGGGCGTCTGTGTCCGTGGCGGTGCCAGTAGCGGTGTCCGTGGCGGAGTCGGTTGGGGGGTTCACGTTGGCGTCGTCAAGCTGAAGCTCCTTGCCTCGCCCACGGGAACCACCGCGACGACCGCGGCGGCGCGGACGCTTCTCCTGCGGCTGATCAGTGTCCGCAGTGTCCGTGTCCGCTCCGACGATGATCGAGCCTGCGATCTCATCCAACTCCGCCTCAACAGCCGGGTCGATTTCCTTCGACGCGGCTTCTTCACGCATCGCCTTCGCTACCGGGTGCTCCCCCTTCGGACGACGGCGACCCCTGCGATCCCTACGGCTGTCACGGTGTTCGTGGCGCTCGTGATGCTCGTGGCCATCAACCGGATCATCGCCCACGATAATCCCGCGGCCGCCACACGCCTCACACGGCTGCGCGAACGTCTCCAGCAGACCAGTGCCCAAACGCTTACGCGTCATCTGCACCAGGCCTAGCGACGTCACCTCCGAAACCTGATGACGCGTCCGATCACGCCCCAGCGCCTCCTTCAAACGACGCAGCACCAAATCCTGGTTCTCCGGCAAGATCATGTCAATGAAGTCAATGATGATGATCCCGCCAATGTCACGCAGGCGAATCTGACGCACGATCTCCTCGGCGGCCTCAAGGTTATTCGAGGTCACCGTCTCCTCCAACGAACCGCCAGAGCCGGTGAACTTGCCCGTATTGACGTCAATGACCGTCATCGCCTCAGTGCGATCAATGATCAAGGAACCACCCGACGGCAGCCACACCGTGCGCGACAGTGCCTTCTCAATCTGTTCATCAACGCGGTAAACCTCGAACGCGTCCTGGCCGTCGTGCTTGTTGCGGTCAAACTTCACCAGACGGTCCAACAGATCCGGCGCCACCGACTCCACATACGCATGCACGGTGTTCCACGGCTTGCGGCCGTCTACAACCAGCTCGGTGAAGTCCTCATTGAACAGGTCACGCACAACCTTGACCAGCAGGTTCGGCTCTTCATACAACGTGACCGGGGTGGCACCCTTGGAGTTCTTCTCCTTCTCCGCGCGGTTCTGGATGGCCTCCCACTGCGTGTGCAGACGGTTCACGTCCGCAGCAATGGCCTCCTCCGACACGTTCTCCGCAGCAGTACGGATGATCGCGCCGCCCTTGCCCGGGACCACGTTGTTCAAAATTTCTTTGAGACGCTTACGCTCCGGCGCCGGCAACTTCCTCGAAATACCCGCGCTGCGGCCACCCGGCACGTACACCAGGTAGCGGCCAGCCAGGGAAATCTGCGTAGTCAGCCGCGCGCCCTTGTGCCCGATCGGGTCCTTGGTCACCTGCACCAGCACCTGGTCACCGGACTTCAGGGCATGTTCTATACGACGCGAGCGTCCACCCAAACCCGCCGCCTTCCAATCCACCTCACCGGCGTAGAGCACACCGTTGCGGCCCTGGCCGATATCAATGAACGCGGCCTCCATGCTGGGCAGCACGTTCTGCACACGACCCAGGTAGATGTTGCCGATCATGGACGCCTGGGCGTCCGAGGTGACGAAGTGCTCGACCAACAGGCCGTCTTCAAGCACGCCGACCTGTGTGATCTTGCCCGCACCGTCATGACGCTCACGCTCACGCACCACCATCGTGCGCTTCACCGACTCACGACGCGCCAAGAACTCCGCCTGCGACACAATCTTGGAACGCTTGCGCCCCTCCTCGCGCTTCTCACTACGACGACGACGCTGCGCCTCCAAACGCGCCGAACCCTTAATCGCCTTCGGCTCCTCGATCACCTCGACGTCATCATCGTGGTTGTCGTGGGTGTCGTGTTCGTCCTGCTTGTCGTGGTGGTTCTGCTGGCTCTGCTGGCCCTGCTGGCCCTGTGCAGAGCTAGTCCTGCGCGAACGACGACGCCTCGACTGGCCCTCCCGCTTGGATTCCTGCTTGGATTCCTGCTGGTTTTCAGCGGTGTCCTGAGTGTTTGCCTGATCCTGGTCTTGGTCCTGGTCCTGGTCTTGGTCCTGGTCCGGCTTCTGGCTCGGGCGGCTTGCGCGACGACGCGTCGATCGCGCCGGCGCCTTAAACACCGGCGCATACGCAGCCGCTTCCTCTACCGGCGCCGGGGTGATCTCCGGCTCAACGTCCGTGAGCAGATCTTCCGATTCTTCTGTGTCTTCAGAGTCCTCAACGGTTTCAGCGTCATTGGCGTTTTCAGCTGGTTCGACGTTCTCAGCACTCTCAGCGAGTTCAGCGCTCTCGGCGAGCTCAGCCTCCACCTTGCGCTCAATTTGGTTGATCTCGTTGGCAACGTCCTTGCGCACACGCTGGCGGATCTTCTCATCCGCCTCCTCAGCGGCAGCGCTTTCTTCAGCGCCAGACTGCCCGGACTGCTCAACGTTGTTCGCCTTTGCAGACAACGCGGTCAGCAGCTGCTCTGCCTCCGCGCGCGTCAACGTGGACTGCGCAACCTTCACCAAACCCAGCTCAGAAAGCGCAACAACCAAGTCCTTTGACGGCTCATCCAGCGCCTTGGCCAGGTTGAACACACGCGTCTTCTCACCAAGCTGGGAACGATCAAACGCCTCAAACTTGTTCTGCGGCGCCGCCTTGACTTCCGGCTTTGTCGCACGCTTACGCGTGCTCTTCTTAGCAGTAGTTTTCTTTGCCGTGCGTTTAGCACTCTTCTTTGCAGTCTTCTTCGCTGCCTGCTTGGTTGCTGGGCGTTCGTTCTGCTCAGCGGATTCGTCGCTACGTGCCACGATAAGCTCCTCTTTTATTGTTGGCCCGTGAAGCGTTCAACACCGGGCGCTGGCGATGTTTCTCGCCGCCGCCGCACAGTGCTGCCACCAAACGGGAACCGTACGGTTGTAAAAAGTCTGGCCCCATTGTTGCACACCGCGGGCAATCCAGACGTTCCTCACGCTGCCCACGCTTGAAAGAGCGAAGCCGTTTTCAACGAATATGCAGGGGAAGATATGCAGGAGCAATGGTCAGAGCGTTTTTTCAATAAGGGGCCCGTTAATGAAAATGGCCCGTGACCTGCAGACCTGCATATCTTCCCCTGCATATTTGTTTCCGTGGCGGTAGTCGAAGAGGCCGATTGAGCCGAGACCGGAGAGGCGATTGAGGCCGGCGGCCGAGCACAACCGCCCAAAACCGCCCAAAAACAACCCCCAAGAAAAACAAAAACGCCCCGCACAACGGCGGGGCGGAAAACAAGCGTTTACTTGTTCGGGAACCAGATGGCGATCTCGCGCTCAGCGGACTCCGGGGAGTCAGAGCCGTGCACCACGTTCTCACCAACGGTCAGTGCGAAGTCACCGCGGATGGTGCCCGGGGTGGCCTTCTCAACCGGGTGGGTGCCGCCGGCCAGCTGGCGCCATGCTGCGATTGCGGACTCGCCCTCAACAATGCCGGCAACCAGCGGTGCGGAGGTGATGAAGTCAACCAGCTCGCCGAAGAACGGCTTGTCCTTGTGCTCGGCGTAGTGCTTCTCTGCGGTCTCGCGGTCTGCGGTGCGCAGATCCATCTCGACCAGCTTGAGGCCCTTGCGCTCGATGCGGGCAATGATTTCGCCGACGTGGCCGTTTGCCACGCCGTCCGGCTTGATCAGAATCAGAGTACGTTCAGTCATAACGCTAAATCCTACCTACACCTGGCTAACTATGCGCGCTGCCTCCTCGGGTGTGGTGTTGCGGAACCAGAGCTGCACCTGTGAGATGGCCATCGGTGTGTTGCCTTCGGCCTTCATGCGGGCGATGGTGGCGCGCTGTTCAGGGTCCAAAACTTTGGGTTTTGCCTGCATGTTGCGGGCTTTGTCCGCAAACCCCCACGCAAGGAGCACAAAGGCGACTCCCAAAGCGGCAAGTGCTGCCCACCGCGGCCAGCCGAGTGGCCCGCTGAACACGGCAAGCAGAGACAGGACGCCGGCGAGGATAAATGCAAGGTTGCGCATGAGCCCCGTTTATACCGCAGGTAGCCTGTGCGCATGCAGTACCGTAGCCCGCTGCCGGATATCACCTTGCCCAACACGGACGTGTTCACCTCCGTGCTGGGAGACCTCCGCAATGACGCGGACCTGCCCGCGATCACCGAGGTAGACACCGGCCGCACCGTTACTTACGGCGAGCTCGCCGCCCGCGTTGAGGCACTCGCCGCCACTATCGCGCCCGGGGAAGTCATCGCGCTGCGCCAGCCGAACTCCATCGACTTCGCCGTCGGCCTGCTGGCCATCCTGCGCGCCGGCTCCACCGTCACGCTGATCGGGGCCTTATTGCTTGACGACGAAGCGTCAACCCTCAAACGCCTCTCCCACACCACCGGCGAACTCACCCTGAATGAAATCCAACACGGGATCCAGTCACCCACCGCCGGCGAATACACCCCGCCGCTGATTGACCCGCAGTCCATTGCCGCCGTGCCGTTTTCCTCCGGTACTACGGGACTTCCCAAGGCGGTGGAGCTGACCCACGCCGCAATCACGGCGAACGCCGCGCAGTTCGGAACTGCCCTTCGCGCAAGCGGCATCGAAGCGCAGACGCGAACCTTTGCGCCGCTGCCGTTTACGCATATTTATGGGTTGAATACGTTGCTGTTGGCGTCGTTACGCGCAAGGCACCATATCCACACCACCAGGCGCTTCTCCTTCGAGGAGATGGTGAGCACCCACGCGAAACACGGCATTGAGCTGACGTTTATCGCGCCGCCGATCGCCCGCCTTCTGGCCAAGCAGGAATTCGACGCAGCCGCGTTTGCCGCCAGCCGCTTCATGGTGTGCGGCGCTGCCTCACTGGATGAGGAACTCGCCCGAAGCGTGGAGCGCAAACTGGACACCACGATCCTGCAGGGCTACGGCACTACGGAATCGGCACCGGTCACACACGTGGGCATCGCCGGGAAATCAACCCCGGGCTCCATCGGCTTTGCCGTGCCCAACACGCAGTTTCGGATCGTGGACCTAGACACTGGTGAAGACGCCAAAACCGGCCAGCTGCTCATCCGCGGCCCGCAGCTCATGCGCGGCTACCGCGACCAACCCCCACTTGGGCCGGGCGACTGGCTGCACACCGGTGACCTGGCGCGGCTGCGTGACAACGGCACCGTGGACATCATCGACCGCGTCAAAGACATCTTCAAATACCACGGCTACCAAATCTCCCCCGCGGAACTTGAAGCCGTCCTGCTCACCCACCCGCAGGTGGCGGACGCCGCGGTGGCAGGCAGGAAAACCGATGACGGTGAGGAGGTACCGTGGGGGTTTGTGGTGTGGCGTGGGGCGTCGCAAAGCAAAAAGGCTCTGATCGCCTGGATGGCTGAGCGCGTTGCCCCATATAAAAAACTGCGCGGCATCACCGTGATCGATGAAATACCGCGCAACGCCGCAGGCAAAATCCTGCGACGCAACCTACCCCTCTGAGGTGCCCAAGTGCTGCGTGACCAGGTAGCCGCCGCGCATGCGACGCTCCATCTCTGAGCGCAGCTTCACAATGTAGAACCACACAATGCCAAAGATGATGCCCACGGCCGTGACCGACCAGTGCACGAAGAAACCGAAGATCAGCGGGATCTGCAGCGCCAGGTTGATCCACAGGGCCCCCGGCGCGCGCTGCGCAAACGCCATGATCAGGTGTGCGGCACCCAGCACCGTGATGTAGACCCAGTTAAACGTGGTCCACAGCGCGCCGCCGTCCACTTTCAGCACCACCAGCAGGATCAGAAAGACCGTGATGGCCTCCATCACCAGGGTGCCGGACATCACCGGGCGCAGGCCCGCCATCGGGTCTTTTACCGGCGCGTGGCCGGGGCCGAGGGGGCCGACGGGGATTTCGCGTGAATGCTTCGAGCTCACTTAGGGTCCTTTCCAAACAATGCGCGAGCCTCACCAGCGGTGACAACAGAGCCGGTGATGATCACACCGTTGCCCGCCTGTACGCCGGCTTCGTCGAGTTCTTCCTCCGCTAGTTCCACGGCTAGGTCGTAGGCGCCGGCGAGGTTCGGCTCGACGTGGACGCGCTCATCGCCAAAGATTTCGCGGGCGGTTTCAGCCAGGTCGTAGGCGTCGGCCGCGCGTGGCGACGTATTCTGCGTCACCACCACCTCCGTCAACACGGGCTCAAGCGCCTCCATAATGCCGCGGGCGTCCTTGTCACCCAAAATGCCTAGCACGCCGATCAGGCGGGTGAAGTTGAAGTCACGGCTCAGCGCTGCGGCTAGGGCGCGGGCGCCGTGCGGGTTATGCGTGGCGTCTACAAACGTGGTCGGAGCGGTGTGGACGCGCTCAAGGCGACCCGGCGACGCAGCGTTAGCAAAGCCGGTGCGCACCGTATCCGGGTTTAAAGGGCGCTCAGCCGAGGCACCGAAAAACGCCTCCACCGCGGCCAGCGCCACGGCGGCGTTTTTCGCCTGGTGCTCACCAGCCAGCGGCACGAACACGTTGTCTATCTCGCCAGACAACCCGCGCAGCGTGAGCATCTGGCCGCCGAGCGCCACGTCTGCCGACACCACATCAAACTCACTACCCAAACGCGCAACCGTCGCGCCAACCTCCACGGAACGCTGCAGGATCACATTCATTGCATCCGGCTCCTGGTTGGCAATGATCGCCACTGCGTCCGCGGAGCGGATAATGCCGGCCTTCTCACCGGCGATCTCCGCGACCGTGTCCCCCAGATAATCCATGTGGTCAAGGCCCACGGGCATGATCACGTCCACGTCGGCGTCGACGACATTGGTGGCGTCCCAACGCCCGCCCATGCCAACCTCCACCACGGCAACGTCCACCGGGGCATCGGCGAACGCGGCAAACGCAATGGCCACGGTGACCTCGAAGTAGCTCATCGGGATACCCGAGCGCTCATCCACCATCTGGATGTACGGCTCGATCTCGCGGTAAATCCGCACGAAATCGGCCGGGTGGATCGGCGCTCCATCAATACCTACGCGCTCCGTGATCAGCTGCAGATGCGGGCTGGTGGTGCGCCCAACGCGATTGCCAAACGCCGCTAGCAGCGACTCAATCATTCTGACTGTGGACGTCTTACCGTTCGTCCCCGCCACGTGAATGACCTTGCAGGACTTCTGCGGCTGGCCCAGCAGATCCATCAGCAGCTCAATGCGCTCCAGCGAAGGATCAATGTCCGTCTCCGGCCAGCGCGCGTTCAGCTCCTCTTCCACCTGCGCAAGCGCGGCGAGGTCCTCGTCCGTGACCGGGCGCTCGATGGGCGCGTCCTCGGCGGTCTCGGCGTCGGTGCCGTTCGCGTCACCGCTACCAAGCGTGGCTCCAGCCCACTGGCCCAGGTCGATCGAGCGGCCGTGCTCGTCCTCCGACACCTCGAAGCTGCCGAACCCGTTAGGCGTCCCCTTAGCCATTGAGCCCCTCAAGACGTGCGCTCACGCGCGCGAACTCCTCCTGCGCCACACGCTGGCGCTGGCGGATCTTCTCCACCACCGGCTCCGGCGCGTTAGCCAGGAACTGCTCATTGCCCAGCTTCGCCGCCGTGGTGTCCAGCTCCTTCTGCGCCGCAGCCAGTTCCTTCTCCAGGCGCTTGCGCTCAGCGGCCACATCCACCGTGCCCGAGGTATCCAGGGCCACATCCAGGGTGGTCTGGCTCAGGCGCATTTCGATGCTTGCCGACGCCACGAAACCATCACCCGGCTCCTCCACCCTGGCAATCTGGCGCACCATGTCCTCCTGTGCCACCAGGTCAGCTGCGGCAAAGTCCAGCTTCGCCGGCACCTTCTGGCTGGGCTTGACCCCCTGGTCGGCGCGGAAGCGGCGCAGCTCCGTGATCAACTTGATGGAGTCTTCAATACGACGGCGCGCGTTGAGATCAGTCTCGGCGCCACCGTTGGTGTCCTGCGCGCTCGGCCACGGCGTAAGCGTGACCGTCTCGCCGCCGGTGAGTTCCTTCCACAGCACCTCAGTGATAAACGGCATGGTCGGGTGCAGCAGGCGCAGCACCACGTCCAGGACGCGACCGAGCACAACCTGGGTGTTTTCACCCTGGGCGATGTCTCGCTCCCGCGGAATCTGCGTCTTGGCAATCTCCAGGTACCAGTCACAGAGTTCATCCCACGCGAAGTGATAGAGCTCCTCATTGGCCTTAGCAAACTGGTAATCATCCAGGTAGGCGTCCACCTTGGCGCGGACCTCTTCGCAGCGGTCCAAGATCCAACGGTCAGCGTCCGTCAGCTCCTCACGCGCCGGCAGTTCATCCACCCGGGCGCCGTTCATCAGCGCGAACTTCGCGGCGTTGAACAGCTTGGTGGTGAAGTTGCGTGCGGAGGTGGCGTTGTCCTCACCAATCGGCAAATCCACACCCGGGTTCGCACCACGAGCCAGCGCGAAACGCAGCGCATCCGCGCCGTATTGCTCCACCCAGTCCATCGGGTTGATGCCGTTGCCCAGAGACTTCGACATCTTGCGGCCCTTCTCATCGCGCACCAGGCCATGCAGGTACAGGTGCTCGAACGGGATCTGCGGGCGGCCATCCTTGCCCTGGCCCAGCACATCCGGGGTTTGTGTTGCGGCAAAAGTGCCAAACATCATCATGCGCGCAACCCAGAAGAACAAAATGTCGTACGCCGTAACCAGCACGGTGGTTGGGTAGAACTTCTCCAACTCTGGGGTCTTGTCCGGCCAACCCATCGTGGAAAACGGCCACAGTGCAGAAGAAAACCACGTGTCCAACACGTCCGGGTCCTGCTCGTAGCCTGCCGGCGGCTCCTCATCCGGGCCAACACACACCACGTCACGGTTGCCCTCAGCATCCTCCGGGCCGTACCAAATCGGGATGCGGTGGCCCCACCACAGCTGGCGCGAAATGGTCCAGTCATGCATGTTGTCCACCCAGTCGAAGTAACGCTTCTCCATGGATGTTGGGTGGATCTCAGTATCGCCCTCACGCACAGCCTCAGCGGACATGCGTGCCAGCTCAGACACCTTGACAAACCACTGCAAGCTCAGGCGCGGCTCAATCGGCTCACCGGAGCGCTCCGAGTGACCAACAGAGTGCACGTACGGGCGCACTTCCTTCACAATGCGCCCCTGCTCCGCCAACGCCTCACGCACAGCCACGCGGGCCTCTTCGCGGCTCATGCCATCAAACTTGGTGCCAGTGTTGGCAATGCGGCCCTTCTCATCCATGATGATCGGCATGTCCAGATCGTGGCGCAGACCCATCTCATAGTCATTCGGGTCATGCGCAGGCGTAATCTTCACCGCGCCGGTACCCAGCTCACGGTCCACGTAATCATCAGCGATCACCTTCAGCTTCAGGTCATCGCGGAACGGGTGGTCAAACTCCTGGCCAACTAGGTGCGCGTAGCGCTCATCCTCCGGGTGAACCGCAATAGCAACGTCACCCAGCATCGTCTCCACACGAGTGGTTGCAACCACCAGGTGCGGCTCATCATCATTGAGCGAGCCGTAGCGGATGGAGACAAACTCACCCTCAACGTCCTTGTACACCACCTCAATGTCAGACACCGCAGTCTCTAACACCGGGGACCAGTTCACCAGGCGATAATCCTGGTAAATCATGCCAGCGTCATACAGCTGCTTGAAGATGGTTTGGACGGCGCGCGACAATCCGCTATCAAGCGTGAAGCGCTCACGCGACCAATCAACTGAGTCGCCGATCGCCCGCATCTGCGTGGTAATCGTGCCGCCGAACTCGTGCTTCCACTCCCAGACACGGTCAACAAACTCGTCACGACCATAGTCGTAACGGTCTTTGCCCTCCTCAGCCTTCAGCTTCGCTTCAACCTTGGTCTGGGTGGCAATACCGGCGTGGTCCATGCCCGGCAACCACAACACCTCATAGCCCTGCATGCGCTTACGGCGCACCAGGGAATCCATCAAGGTGTGGTCAAGCGCATGCCCCATGTGCAGCTGACCAGTCACATTCGGCGGCGGCAGCACAATGGAATACGCCGGTTTCTCCGAAGCCGGGTCGGCGGTGAAATACCCCGCCTCAACCCAGCCTTCGTAGAGTCGCTCTTCTTGTTCCTTCGGGTCCCAAGACTTCGGAAGGTTCGTCGCAGGGAGGTTCGTCGCTTCAGTCACAACGAACCATCTTAGTCTCTTAGAAAAGCTGCGCCGCTACCTCCGCTTCAGAGCGCAGCGCCTCCACGTTCGCATCAATGCGCGGACGCTGGAAATCGCTGATCTCAAGGCCCTCAACTACCTGCCACTGGCCGTTAGCGCCAACCACCGGGAAGCCGAAGACCAGGCCCTCATCCACGCCGTACTGGCCCGTGGACGGCAACGCCACCGTGGTCCACCGACCATCAGTGCCCTGCACCCAGTCACGCATGTGATCCACAGCAGCAGACGCAGCCGACGCTGCCGAAGACTTACCGCGCACCTCAATGATCTCCGCGCCGCGCTTAGCCACACGCGGGATGAATTCATCGGTGTACCACGCCTGGTCAATCTTCGGCATCACGTCAGCGCCTTCAAGCTGCGCGTAGGTCAGGTCTGGGAACTGCGTATCAGCGTGGTTGCCCCACACCACAACGCGCTCAAACGCATCCGTCGGCGCATCAAGCTTCTGGCCCAACACGGACAGCGCACGGTTGTGGTCCAGACGCATCAAAGCGTTGAAACGATCAGCCGGGACATCACCGGCAGCCTTCGCAGCAATGTACGCATTCGTGTTCGCCGGGTTGCCAACAACCAGCACACGGATGTCATCCGCCGCACCAGCGTTGATTGCCTTGCCCTGCTCGATGAAGATCTTGCCGTTGGCGGCCAGCATGTCAGCGCGGGACTCGCCCTTGCCACGCGGCTTCGCGCCAACCAAGAAGGCGGCGTTCGCGCCCTCAAAACCTGCACGCTGATCCGTGGTCACCGTAATCCCACGCACCAGCGGCATCGCGGAGTCAGACAACTCCATCGCAGTGCCCTCAGCAGCCTTCGCCGCCGGCTCAATCTCCAGCAACGTCAGGTCCACCGGCTGATCCGGTCCGAACACGTCGCCCGAAGCCACGCGCCACAACAGGGAGTATGCGATGTTGCCCGCAGCGCCAGTGATAGTGACCTTTACCGGCTGTTTCGTCTGTGCCAAATCAGATGCCATTTCTCTCGAAGCCTTTCCATGCAGAAGCTGGTCAGATACACCCTCGAGTATAGGCGCGGCCGGCACAACACCCCGTTTGAGCGTTAGGCGCTTTGCTCCTCGTTCTCAGCCACGTAGCGCGGCTCTTCCTCACCGCGCACCACTGCACCGTTGATCACAACCTCTGCAATGTCCTCGCGGTCAGGCAGGTCATACATCACCGGCACCAGCAGCTCTTCCATAATCGCGCGCAGGCCACGGGCGCCTGTCTTGCGCTCGGCGGCCCTATCGGCGATCTCGCCCAGCGCGTCCTCAGTAATGGTCAGCTCCGCGCCATCCATGGCAAACAGGCGCTGGTACTGCTTCACCAGGGAGTTCTTCGGCTCCGTGAGCACGCGAACCATGGACTCGCGGTCCAGGTCCTCCACGTGCGCCAGGATCGGCAGACGGCCAATGAACTCCGGGATCAGACCGAACTTCACCAGGTCCCCCGGCTGCACCTTGGACATCAGGTCCGACTCATCGCGCTGCGCCTTGGAATCAATCTCCGCACCGAAGCCGATGCCCTTCTTCCCCACACGCTCCGCAATCACCTTATCCAGGCCCGCAAACGCACCGGCCACAATGAACAGGATGTTGGTGGTGTCCAGCTGAATGAACTCCTGGTTCGGGTGCTTGCGCCCGCCCTGCGGCGGCACAGAGGCCACGGTGCCCTCCAGGATCTTCAGCAGCGCCTGCTGCACGCCTTCGCCGGAGACATCACGGGTGATGGAGGGGTTTTCGCTCTTGCGCGAAATCTTGTCCACCTCATCAACGTAGATGATGCCGGTCTGCGCACGGTTGACATCAAAATCCGCCGCCTGCAGCAGCTTGAGCAGGATGTTCTCCACGTCCTCGCCCACGTAGCCGGCTTCGGTCAGACTCGTCGCGTCCGCAATAGCAAACGGCACATTCAGCATGCGGGCCAGTGTCTGCGCAAGGTAGGTCTTACCGGAGCCCGTCGGACCAAGCAGCAGGATGTTGGATTTCGCAATCTCCACTTCCTCATCACGACGGCGCGCGCCAAGCACTTTCTGCTCCGCCTTAATGCGCTTGTAGTGGTTGTACACCGCAACCGCCAGCGTGCGCTTTGCCACATCCTGGCCAATCACATACTGGTCAAGGAATGCGGTGATCTCCGAGGGGCGAGGGAGCTTCTCTTCGCTTGCCGACGCCTGCGTGCCCGCCCCCGACAGCTCCTCTTCAATAATCTCGTTACATAGCTCAATGCACTCGTCACAAATGTAAACGCCGCCCCCGGCGATCAACTTGCGAACCTGCTTCTGCGTCTTTCCGCAGAACGAGCATTTCAGCAGGTCTGAGCTGTCGTGCGTTACTGCCATGTACTTTCAAAAACTCCCGCGTGGTGTGTGAGCGTGGTGTATGAGTCCGTCTCGGACAGGTGATCTCTTGATCATACTTGCTCAGTCAAACTCCGACGATTCTAACGCGGGAGGCCCTCAAGGCCCGACTCCCTGGGAAAGCTAGAGGGAATCCCCTAGTAGAGTCCACGCCACAACTCTAATTAACTGTGTGAAACCTCACACGTAAAGGAGTTGAAATGCCAGCAACACCAAAAATCCAGCGCGAAGGCTGGGCATCGGCCAAGCATCGCGCGTCCGTCTATCTCATCCTCGCCGTTGTCGGAATTGCCATTCTTTTCGACGGCTACGACCTCGTCATCTACGGCGCCGTCCTCTCCAACCTCCTGGAAGACCCCACCCAAATCGGCGCGCTGAGCCCACAGATTGCCGGCACCCTTGGCTCCTGGGCCATGGTGGGCGTTATGGTCGGCGCGCTTGCCGCCGGCGCGGTTGGCGACAGGCTTGGGCGCCGCAACGTGTTCCTGGTCGCCATCGTCTGGTTCTCCATCGGCATGGCGGTGACCTCGATGGCGCAGTCCATCGTCATGTTCGGCCTCCTGCGTTTCCTGACCGGCCTTGGCATCGGCGTGATCGTTGCCACCGGCGGCGCCATCATCGCCGAGTTCGCCCCGGCAAACCGCAAAAACCTCTTCAACGCGATTGTGTACTCGGGCGTGCCGGCGGGTGGCGTTATGGCGTCATTAATGGCCCTGTGGTTCCAAGATGCCTGGGGATGGCGCGGGCTATTCCTGTTCGGCGCTTCCCCGCTGCTGTTCCTGCTGCCGCTTGCGTACGTGGCGCTTCCTGAGTCGCCGCGTTGGCTGATCACCCGCGGCCGCCACGCCCAGGCCAACGCGGTGTGTGAGAAGTACGGGCTTCCGAAGGACAGCTTCCTTTTCGACCCATCGGCTTCCTCCACCACCACAGCAACCGCCACTCAGGCGAAGTCCGACATTGAGAAAACCGGCTTTGCGGGTATCTTCTCCCGCTCCTACCTGATTGGCACACTGCTGATCGGCGCGATGAGCTTCATCGGCCTGCTTTCCACCTACGGCCTCAACACCTGGCTGCCGAAGATCATGCAGGCAAACGGCGCATCCCCGCACGATTCGCTGTACTCCCTGCTCGCACTGAACGGCGGCGCTGTCATTGGCGGCCTCTTCGCCGCCTGGGTGGCCGACAAGATCGGCGCCAAGATCGTCATCACCTGCACCTTCCTGCTAGCAGCAGTCATGCTTGCGATCCTGCCGCAGTTCAACACTGTCGCCCCTATGTACCTGCCAATCGCACTTGCCGGCATCGGCGTGCTGGGCACCCAGGTGCTGGTCTATGGCCTTACCTCCAACTACTTCGGCACCGCCCAGCGTGCCGCCGGCGTGGCATGTACCGCGGGCTTCGGCCGACTCGGCGGCATCTTCGGCCCGGCGATCGGCGGGCTGATCATCGGCTCCGGCGCAACCCCGAGCACCGCCTTCTACCAATTTGCCGCAGTCGCCGCAGTTGGCGCCCTGTGCACCGCGCTGATTCCGCGTTCCCCGGTTGATCGCGTGCTTGATCAAGGCCCTGTGCCCGCCGCTGCACCCGAAAAGGAACCTGTGCCGGTTGCCCGCTAGATCAGCCTTCATCACAATGGGGCCATGACTCACCTACACGTCACCGAACACGGCCCCACAGAAGGCACTCCTGATCAAACAGTGGTGCTGCTCAGCTCCATTGCCACCACGCACGAAACCTGGAACGCGCTCATCCCAGAGCTTGCGAAGCGCTTCCGGGTGGTGACCGTGGACCACCGCGGCCACGGCCAGTCCGAGACCGCGCCAGTAGCCCCCGGTTCCACCACCGTGGAGGATCTCTGCCAGGACATCACGCAGGCGCTTGACTCCGTGGGCGTCAACCGCTTCCACATCGTCGGACTATCTTTGGGCGGCGCGCTGGCGCAGTGGCTGGCTGCTTACTCCGGCCGTGTGGAAAAGGCAGTGTTCTGCGCAACCGCAACCTTCCTCGGCGGCGAAGAGCGCTGGACCGAGCGCACCACCATCGCCCGCGAACAAGGCATGGGCGCTCTCGCCGACGCATTTATTAAGGCCTGGTTCACCGAAGGCTTCCGCGCCAGCCATCCAGAAAAGGTCAACGAGGTGCGCGAGATGATCTTGCGTATCGACGCCGAAGGCTACGCCCAAAACGGCGACGCCCTCGCCGGCTGGGACTTCGCCGACCAACTTGGCAAAATCACGTGCCCGGTGCTCACCGTTGCTGGTAAGGACGACGCCGGGACCGGTCCCGAGCAGCTCGCCGAGATCGCCGCCGGGGTCTCTGGCCCTGTGCAATCCGCAGTTATCGACGGCTCCCATCAAGTAGCCGTTGAGAACCCCGAAGCATTCAATCGGGTGGTGAAGGGATTTTTGGGGGCGTGATGGGTTAAATTGGTACGTCGATAAGCAAAAAGCTCCGAAAGGAAAAACTCGCGTGAACCGTGTCAAGACCGCCGCCGCAATCGTCGCCACTTCAGCGATGCTGCTGGCCGGTTGCGGCAGCGAGGGTGACGAGGGGCGCCTGGCCGAGCCAGTGTTGGACTTCCCCTACACCAGCACCTCGCAACTGCCGGAGCCAGAAGAAACAACCGAGGAAGAAGAGCCGGAGGAGACCACCACGAGCTCCACCACCACTTCTTCCAGCAAGTCTTCGGCCACAACGACGTCCACCCGCAGCTCCACCTCCAGCTCCTCGCGCCAAGCCGAGCCAGAGCCGGAGCGCGAACCAGAACCCGAACCACTGCCGGGCGCGGAGTGCGCATGGCCAAGCCAAAACGAGGCCAACGGCCGCGAGTTCTCCACCTTCTGTGACCGCGAATGGGCCCGCACGATGCTCGACGGCCAGCAGTACTTCTGGAAGGCACGCGGCAACGGCTGGGCCAGCGTCGACCCAGACGGCATGGTTGGTGAGGACGTCTGCTGGGCCCGCGATGACTTCGCCGGCGCGCCAGAAGCCATCCGCAACGCCGCAGTGTACTGCACCCCGGCGGAGTAGCGCGAAAGAACGCGAAAGCCGCCCTCTCCCCTTCCGATTCGGTTTCGGGGGTGCGGGCGGCTTTTGTTGTTGCTAGCTACGCGTTCAGCTTGCGGTAATCAAAGACCTGGTCAATGATCCCGTATTCCTTCGCCTCAGCGGCGGTGAGGATCTTGTCGCGGTCCGTGTCAATGCGAACCTGCTCCGGGGTACGGCCCGAGTGGTGCGCCAGCGTCTCCTCCATCAAGCGACGCATACGCTCAATCTCGTTTGCCTGGATCTCAAGGTCCGACACCTGGCCACGAGTACCTTCAGTTGCCGGCTGGTGGATCAGCACACGCGAGTTCGGCAGAGCCGCACGCTTACCCGGAGCACCTGCAGCCAAGATCACAGCCGCAGCGGAAGCGGCCTGACCCAGGCACACGGTCTGGACGTCCGGGCGGACGTACTGCATCGTGTCGTAGATAGCCATCAGCGCGGTGAACGAGCCGCCCGGAGAGTTGATGTACATCGTGATGTCACGGTCCGGGTCCTGGGACTCCAATACCAAAAGCTGCGCCATGATGTCGTTTGCGGACGTATCATCCACCTGCGTACCCAGGAAGACAATGCGCTCTTCAAACAGCTTGCCGTACGGGTCAATCTGCTTCGTGCCAAAGCTGGTTTCCTCAAGGAACTGCGGCAGCACGTAACGCGAGGTGGGCATCTGGAAAGTCATGAAAAGTTCTCCTCTGTGATTTTGCTTGCGTTGTCGCTTGCCGGGTAGTTACTCGCCGATGGAGTGCACACCAGCCTGCGCGGCGTGCTCAATAACGTGGTCCACAATGCCGTATTCCTTGGCTTCCTGCGCAGTAAACCAACGGTCACGGTCAGAATCCTTCGTGATCTGCTCGAAGGTCTGGCCCGTGTGCTCCGCGATCAGCTTCGCCATCTCACGCTTGGTCTGCGCGAACTGCTCAGCCTGGATCGCAATATCTGCTGCGGTACCGCCAACGCCTGCAGATGGCTGGTGCATCATGATGCGCGCGTGCGGCAGCGCGTAGCGCTTCCCCTTCGTACCGCCGGAGAGCAGGAACTGGCCCATCGAAGCAGCCAAGCCCATGCCGTAGGTGGCGATGTCACACGGGGAGTACTTCATCGTGTCATAAATCGCCATACCCGCGGTCACAGAGCCGCCCGGGGAGTTGATGTAGAGGTTGATGTCACGGGTCGGGTCCTCAGCGGACAGAAGGAGAATCTGTGCGCACAGCTTGTTCGCAATCTCATCATCCACCTCCTGGCCCAGGAAAATAATGCGCTCACGGAGCAGGCGCTCATAGACCGAGTCACCCAGGTTCATGCCAGTCGGCTGCGTCATTGTTGCCGCGTCCTTTCTAGAATCTTTCGCTGCTTTCACTAGTTATTAACGCCACTACCTTACTCGGGCATTTCACTATCGACGCCCACGTTCGCTACCGGCGTACGCCCCCTTCCCACCCCTTTGGCCCCTTTACCCACTTGTGCCCTCTTTTGTCCCGCTCGACACACTAGCCCCATTGCAAACATTTCGATTTGTTACGGATGTGACTACAAAACCCCAGGGCCCTGAAAGATTTCGCATTTGTTTTCAGCCCGGCGGGTGCAGCTAGGGCCCCAACCGCCCTCTAGGCGCGAGTTTTTGTAAGCGAGGCCGCCTTGTTACGGATGTGACAAACCCGACCTGGGGTTTTGTAAATGGCCCCGGGGTCGTTTACAAACTGCGCCATGCTCAACACCGGAGGGCCGCGACCACCCCCCCACCGCACAAACAACAAAAACGCCCCGCACCACCCTCACCGGGTGCACGGGGCGCTTGCGCTAAAAAGCCCTACTCGTCGTCGGAAGCCTCGTCAGCCTCGTCCTCGATCTCGCCGAAGTACTCGTTCGGGTCGATGGAGTTGCCGTCCTCATCCTTCACAGACGTACGCGAGATGGCAGCTGCCAGAGCCTTGCCACGGCGAACGTCAGCAAACAGGTTGCCGATCTGGTTGTTCTGCTGCAGGGTGGCAATGAACTGGTTCGGGTCCATGCCGTAAGACTGTGCGGTGAACAGGATGTGATCGGTGATCTCTTCCTGGGTAACCTCCGGGGCCTCAGCCTCTGCGACAGCATCGAGGAACAGCTGGGTGCGCACGGACTCTTCAGCCTGCTTGCGGGTGTCCTTGTCAAACTCCTCGCGGGTGGTGCCCTGTGCCTCAAGCAGCTGAGCGAGAGCATTCTCGTCGTGTGCCAGCTGACCCAGGAGCTGGTGAAGCTGGTTGTGCACCTGCTCATCAACCACGGACTCCGGCAGCGGGAACTCAACCTGCTCCAGCGCAGCCTTGAGCACCTCGTCGCGGATGTCGGCAGCCTGCTGGGCCTTCAGGCCCTCCTCAAGCTGGGACTTGGTGGATTCGCGCAGCTCTTCAACGGTGTCGAACTCGGAAGCAAGCTGTGCAAACTCGTCATCCAGGTCCGGCAGCTTACGCTCCTTGGTCTGCTGCACGGTCACCTTCACAGTGGCCTCTTCGCCCTTGTGCTCGCCGTACTCGATCTTGGTGGTGAACTCGTTGTCCTCACCGGTCTTCATTCCGCGCAGTGCGGTGTCAAGACCCTTGATCAGGTCATCGGAGCCAACCTGGTAGGTCAGGCCCTCGGCGGAAGCCTCGTCCAGCTTCTCGCCGTCAACGCTTGCCTCAACGTCGATCACAGCGAAGTCATCGGTCTTCAGCTTGCGCTTGGTGTCCTTCAGCTCACCGAAGCGGCCACGCAGCTCGTCGAGCTCCTTGTCCACAGCTTCGTCATCAACCTTGCGGGTCGGGACAGTCACGTCGATCTTGGAGAAGTCCGGAACCTCGATTTCCGGGCGCACGTCGAACTCAGCGGTGAACTCGACAACGTCGTTGTCTTCGATCTTGGTGATCTCGATGTCCGGCTGGCCGAGCGGGTTCAGCTCGTTCTCGGACAGCGCACGGTCGTAACGGGACGGCAGCATGTCATTGACTACCTGCTCCAGGATTGGGCCGCGGCCAAATCGAGCGTCGATAAGCTGGCGAGGAGCCTTGCCACGACGGAAGCCCGGGATGTTGACCTGCTGTGCAATTGCCTTGTACGCCTGGTCAATCTCGCGACCCAGTTCGTCGAAGGGGACGGAGACGTCCAGCTTGACTCGGGTGTCGCTGAGCTTCTCGACGTTTGTCTTCACGAATAACTCCTGTACTAAATCGATTGAACGGTTATAAAAACCTTGTCGGGGCGACAGGATTTGAACCTGCGACCCCCTGCTCCCAAAGCAGGTGCGCTACCAAACTGCGCCACGCCCCGTGAGTCGTGAAAAACTCACGTCGGGTCATTGTAGTACCCGTGTTTATAAGAGATAGCAACGGGTGGCGAAAAAACAAAAAAGCCCCGTTCAGAGGGGCTTTTTCTTGGAGGGAATGACGGGAATCGAACCCGCGTCTTCAGCTTGGAAGGCTGAGGTATTAGCCACTATACGACATTCCCATGCGCCAAAACGCTGCTCAGACGAGCTGCTCGGAACTTTAGCGCAGGTTCCCCCGTTGAACCAAACAACAACGAATTTTAGGAGGATCCTTGCTCACCCTTTTGCTCATTGTTCTCATCATCGGCGCGCTTGTGTGGCTGCTTCCTGCAGGTGGCGGCAAGCAGTTGCAGTCGCGGCAGCAGGAGCAGATTTCGCTTGACGACGCATTGGCGGACGCCAAACGCTGGACCGACCGTTTGGGATCCCAAGTGCTCAACATTTCCGGCACTGACGCAGCATCAACGCAGGCGATGGCGGACGCATCCGAGCGCTTTAACGCAGCATCTGCCGGTCTTGCAGATGCCCGCACGCCGAAGCAGGCCATGCTCGCCCGCGAGTCTGCGCTTGAGGGCTTGCATTACGTCAACGCCGCCCGCGAAATCATGGGTATGCCTGCAGGACCCGCACTGCCGGAGCTGGAGGGCCAGCGCCAGGCAGGTCGCGTGACTGAAGAGCGCACCGTGCGCCAGGAGGACGGCACTGTGGTCACTGCTTCCCCGGTGGCTACCGCGGCTACTCCGCACTACTACCCCGGCGGCGCTGTCGCTGGTCGGCCCGTTCCTGCCGGCTGGTACTCCACCGCGTGGTGGGCGCCGGCGATGATGACGGGTATGTGGGCTGCGTCCTCAATGATGTTCTACTCCGCGATGTTCGCCGGCATGGCTGGCACCCCGTCGCCAGAGGCCTTTGAGGCCGGCGACTTCGGCGGTGATATGGGCGGTGACATGGGTGGCATGGACGGCATGTCCGACGTCGGTGGCGCTGAAGGTCTGGGCGACATGGGCGGTTTCGAAGGCGGCGGCTTCGATGGCGGCGGTTTTGACTTCGGCTTCGACTTCTAAAACCACCATTTTCACTTAGGCTAGAGCGCGTGAGCACAGCAAACGAACCTCGTAAACGCCTTTCCAGTGCTGCCCGCCAGGCAGCGACCGATGCCCTAGCCGCGGCGTATGCCGACGGTCAGCTCACTACTGAGGAGTTTGACCTGCGTACTAAGCAAGCGTGGGGTGCAACCTATGCCGACGAGGTTGAACACCTCACTGCAGACTTGGATGTTCCCAGCAACGACGACTTGCTTCCCCAGAACATGCCTTACGCACCGTTGGCTCCGAAGGCGAACACCAGCCGTGCGTTGTCCATGGTCACGGGTGAGCCCGGGGGTAGTGCCATCTCTGTTTCCGTAATGAGTGGTGTTGGACGCTCCGGCGACTGGCTTGTTGCGCCAAGTCACTTCTCTCTTGCGTTGATGGGTGGAACGGATCTGAACCTGCTCAAAGCTCGTTTCACCGAGGCACATACCAGGATCAACACGCTTGCTTTGATGGGCGGGATTCGCATCATTGTTCCCGAGGATGTCCGCGTGCTCAGCGAGGGTTTCGCCCTCATGGGTGGCTTCGAGATTCACGACGACAAAAGCGTCACCATCTCCCAACACGATCTGCCTGCGAACGCCCCCACACTCACCATTGGCGGCCTTGCCTTGATGGGTGGCGTGGAGGTTGTCCGTATGGCGCGGAATGCCGACCCCAAATAACCGCCGCTACCCCTCATTCACGCACGTTGTTGCCGATAACGCTCGGCAGCACCAACGGCGCCTCCCCTAGCAGTGCCCTGAGGTTTCCATCGCGCTCTACGGCGCTGGTCACTGCTTGCACCTTCGCGGCCTTACGCTGCTTGCCTTGCGGGCTTTGACCTGCGCCAGCTACGCCCATGGGTCCACCGGCGAACGCCGTTCCACGTCCCTGTGTTCCCTGTGTTCCCTGTGTTCCTGGCGCTGCTCCTGCACCAGCGCCCATTCCCGGACCAGCAAGTGGCGCGCCGCTAGCAAAGCCACCCATGCCCAGCCCACCAGCACCGATGCCACCGGCTTGCCCGCCAGCTATTCCACCGGCGCCGATGCCTGCAGCAAGGCCACTAGCGGCACCGCCTGCCCGGCCAGCGCTCAACGCTCCACGGTTGCTTTGTTGCCCGCGGCTGCTGCCCCCGCCGAATGACCCCGCCCCTCCCGCGACGCCACCTGCCGGAGCGCCTCCGCCGGCTGCGGAAGCGGAAGCGGCACTACTACCGACGCTGCCGGGCGCCATGGTGCTCAGGCCAGCACCTGAACCAACACCACCCGATGCAAGGTTGCCCGGCGTGCCACCAGCCATCCCTGCTCCCGGGGTTAACGATGGGGGTATCGACGGCGCCGCCAACGACGCCGCCTGCGTCTGCGTCGCACCCGCTTTAATCGCCTCAACAACATCTGGGTTGACCTTGCCGTATGCGTTGATGACGTCGTTAGGCGTGGTCGCCCTGGCGAGGTCCGCATGGCCGAGCGCCCTGAATGATTCTTGGATGATCTTTGGCAGCGGGGAGCGCTCGAATGATGGGGCGTCCGGCGCGTTGACCTCCCGGATGTCGAAGGGGTTGCCCGAAAGCTGATCTAAGTCTGGCAACAGCTGGGCGAACGACGGCACCGTTGCCGCTAGCTGCGAGGTTGCCCTAGGTGCGAAGACGGCGAGGTATTGCGCCTCATACGCCGGGCGCATCGCGGGAGGAAGCGCCATGGCTGCCGTGGCGGCCACCGCCGCCATGACGGTCTCTGCCGATGCCAGACTCCCCAACGCCGTGGTGTGCGCGGACATCGCGTCTGCACGGCGAGCGTAGACGTTGCCGGCGCGTTGGATTTTGTTGACGTGCGCGTCGCCACGCTGGACCCACGCTGTCTCCATCGAGGTGGAAAACGAGTTCTTCACCTCAAACAGTGCCATCACGGACTCATCCAACGCGCGGGCTGCCATCGTCCAGTTCGCTGCCTCAGCCTCCACAGCTGCCACGTTCGACGCCGCGAGGAGCCGCTCCAGCACGCGCAGGCTCATGGGCGGCACGACTACGGGTGTCGTAGGCGCGAAACTTGGGGCCTTCGCATTCGCCAGGCCCAGCGAGGCCTCCATCTGCCCCAACCCCGCCACCAGCGAATCAAGATTTCCAAACCTAATCGCGGAAAAGGCTCCCGAAAACGAGTCATCGGCACGCTGCATGTTCTTCAGATTCACCTCGGAAACACGCGCGGCATCTTTCAGGTGTGAAGCTAGAGCAAAAGACGACTTCGGCGCATTGACTGCCGAGACTGCACCCAGCAGTTGCCCGGATTCACGAAACCCCGACAACTGCGAGAAAGTAGCGAGTGCGCTCCTGATCCCATCTCGTCCGGAAAGCCCGACTGTTGCCGCTTCTTCTTTTAGGAGTGAGATCCCCCGTTTGAGACCCTCTGTATCTATACGAACTACTTGGCTCATTAAAAATCCCCCGAAATATTTGTGTTTCGATTGTCCTTTTGTAGGACATAATCTTAGAGCCAAAAACGGATTGTGCCAGCAGAAATCGTGTACACTTTAGTGGACATCGGGACTGCCGAACGCGCGATAGAGTTGCTCAACAATATCAATCGCGGCGTTGCACATCTCTTCGGTGGTTACGTCCCTCGGGTCACCACCAGCTGAAGCGCCGAAACCCCCGCGCGCAGTATCGATCTGGACATAGCAGACGCCTGGGGAGGCATCATTCGCCGCGAACGTGAAGAGTTCGGGAATGAGGTCCGAGCGGTACTCGGGATATAGGAGTCCCTGGAACTCAATCATCTCTCTAGTGGTGTTCCCGTTGGCGAATGAGACCGTCACCGACTTGTCGAGCTGTTCCTCGGTTCTTGGCAGGTGGCAGGTGTTCAGCCCGTGGAATGTCCGACCCTCGTCTTTCACGATGATCTCCAGGAAGCCAGCCGCCGCATATTCTTCGGGGGTGATTTCGGTGCAGGGGTTAAAGAGGGAGTTACCAAGCGAATAGGGGTCGAAGTCACCGAACTCCAGCACACCCGATTCGAAGTAGAACGCCCGCGGACTCTCCTCCGCGGCGGATTGCGAGGCAGCAACGCTGCCGATCTTCTCGGACGGAACGCATCCGCCCACCAACAACACAGCCCCCGCCAACGCCATGCTGACCGCAGTCATCTTTATCTGCATCGTGAATCCCCCCTCGATCGCTCTTTGATAACGCCGGCGCACCCCGTCTAAGGGATGCCCCAGCAAAGATTGCAGCTACTTACATGCAGCTAGTAGCCGATTTTCGCATTGGTAGCCGGGTGTAGGTAGCTACAAACGTGTTTTCGGGCGCCCGAGCGGCGGTGCAACACGGCCGAACCACCGCAAGGCGCCAAACGCCGCAGCGCTTAGGCGCCCGGGACCTCCGGCGCCACACCGGTCTTCTCGTACTCGGCAAGGATGTCAATGCGGCGCTGGTGGCGCTCCTCTTCGCTCCACGGCTGGGACACGAAGGCGTCCACAATAGCCAGCGCTTCTTCCTCGGTATGCATGCGGCCGCCGATGCCGATGAGCTGGGCGTTGTTGTGCTCGCGGGCCAGCTTGGCGGTCTCCACGCTCCACGCCAGAGCGCATCGTGCGCCCTTGACCTTGTTCGCGGCGATCTGCTCGCCGTTGCCGGAACCACCAAGCACGATGCCCAGGGAACCCGGGTCAGCCACCACGGCTTCAGCCGCGGCGATGCAAAACGCCGGGTAGTCATCAGCGGCGTCGTATTCGTGGGCGCCGCAGTCGGTTACCTCGTGGCCCTGGGCCTCAAGGTGGGCTTTGATCTGGTTCTTTCGCTCGAATCCGGCGTGGTCTGCTCCAAGGTAAATACGCATGCCCACAAGCGTACCCCGGACACCCGCCGGACAAGCGCCGATCCAGCGCAAACCAAGCACAAACCTAGCGCTAGCCAGGCCAAAAACTAGCGCACCTGCGGCCGTTCGGTGCGGGAGCGCTTCATTTCAAAGAAGTACGGGAACTTCGCCAGGCCGACGGCGTGGTCGAGCATTTCGCCTGCGTCTTCGCCGGTGGGTACGCGGGTGATGACGGGGCCGAAGAAGGCGGTGTCGCCAAGCTGGAGCACCGGAGTGCCCACGTCGTCCCCAACGGCATCCATCGCTTGCTGGTGGTAGCCGCGCAGCAGGGCATCGTCGCCGTCAACGTTGGCTGCCTCCGCAAAGTCTTCCGGCAGGCCAACCTCCGCAAGGGCTGCGCGGATGATCTCGTCATAGGCGCCGAAGCCCTGCTTGTGGTCTTGGCCTTCCACGTGAATCTTGGTACCCATCGCCGTGTACAGCGCGTCAACCATCTCGGGTTTTTCGTTCTTCACCTTGGCAAAGACACGCGCGGGACCCCAGTTCGCTTTCATCGCTTCTTTGTAGGCTTCGGGGAGGTGGTCGCGACCGTCGTTAAGAACTGCGAGCGACATGGGCACCCACTCCACCTCAGCATCGCGGACCTTTTCCACTTCCTTCATCCAGCGGGAGGTCAGCCAGGCAAAAGGGCAAGAAACATCGAAATAAAAGGTAACTTTTGTAAGGCTCATGCGGCCCACTGTAGCGATGTTCAGTAGCGTGGCGCCTATGAAAACAAATCTCACGCGCGATGATGCGCAGACACGTAAGGCACTGATTGATAACGTCCACTACAACATCCACGTGGATGTGACCGGCAAGGAGCAGTTCACCTCCCGCACGGTGGTCACGTTTGACTCCAAGGCAGGTCAGACCCACTTTGACCTGGTGGCGGATGAGTTCGAGGCAACCCTCGACGGCACCCCTACCAACGGTAATGAGCTTGTGCTTGTAGACGGCGCGCACGAGCTCACCGTCAACGCCACCATCACCTACAACCGCACCGGTGAGGGCCTGCACAAGTTCACCGACCCGGTGGATGGCAAGGACTACCTGTACACCCAGTTCGAGCCGGCGATGGCGATGAAGGTGTTCGCCGGTTTTGACCAGCCGGATCTGAAGGCCACCTACGACATTGCGGTGACCGCACCTGAGGCGTACACCGTGGTGCTCAACGAGGCGGTTGAGGTCACCGACAACGGCGACGGCACCAAGACGTGGACCACCGCAATTGATTACCCGCTGTCCACCTACCTGATTGCGATTGTGGCTGGCGAGTACGAGCGCGTCACGGACACCTACACGTGCACCGGTGACAACGGTGAGGAGCGCACGATCGAGCTTGGGCTGTACGCGCGCGCCAGCCTGATCCCGCACATGGATTCGGAGCGCCTGTTCCGTCAGACGAAGGACGGCTTCGATTTCTACCACGCCAATTTCGGCCGCACCTACCCGTTTGGGGATAAGTACGACCAGATTTTCTGCCCGGAGTACAACATGGGCGCCATGGAGCACGTGGGTGCTGTGACGTACCGCGATGAGTACATCTTCACCTCGGAGCCGACGCCGTACCGCCTTGAGCGTCGTAACGACACGATCCTGCACGAGATGGCGCACATGTGGTTCGGCGATTTGGTGACTATGCAGTGGTGGGATGACCTGTGGCTCAATGAGTCTTTCGCAACCTGGTCCGCCGCCACCGCTCAGGTGGGCATCGGCGAGTACTCGGAGGCGTGGACCACGTTTGCCGCTGTGGAGAAGGCGTGGGCGTACCAGCAGGATCAGCTGCCCACTACCCACCCGATCGCCGCCGATGCCCCGGATATTGAGACCGCGGAGCAGAACTTCGACGGCATTACCTACGCCAAGGGCGCGTCCGTGTTAAAGCAGCTGCAGGCATACGTGGGCTACGAGGAGTTCTTCGCAGGTGTGCGTACGCACTTTGACAACCACGCGTTTGCTAACGCCACCTTCGATGATCTGCTTGGCGCGCTTGAGCAGGCCTCGGGCCGCGATTTGTCCGACTGGGCCGACGCGTGGCTGCGCACCACGGGTGTATCCACCCTGCGTGCGGATACGTCCGATGGGTTTGCGGTGGTGCAGGAGTCTGATGTGTTGCGCCCGCACCGCGTTCGCGTGGGGCTTTACTCGCTTGTCGACGGCACCGTGCGCCGCACCCACCAGGTAGAAACCGACATCCACGGTGAGCGCACGGAGATCCCTGAGCTGGCTGGCGTGGAGCACGACCTGGCACTGGTGAATGATGAGGATCTGACCTACTGCAAGATGCGCTTAAGCGACGAGCACACTCGCTTCGCGCTTGAGCACCTGGGCGACATCGAAGACTCGCTGGCGCGCACCCTGGTGTGGTCGTCCCTGTGGGAGGCCACCCGCGACGGTGTCCTGCCGGCTCGTGAGTTTGTGCGCCTGGTGGCGCGCTTTGCGCCTGCGGAGACGCACCCAAGTGTGCAGGAGCGCCTGTTTGCGCAGGGCACCGCTGCGGTGCGTGGGTTTGTGGAACCGTCCTGGCAGACCGAGGGCTTCGACCTGCTCAACAACGCTTTCCGTGGTGCTGAGCCGCGTGCAATCTCTGATCGTGCGCTAGCACGTCTGCAGGCGAACGATGAGACGGTGGCCTACTTCAAGCAGTTGCTGGAAACCTCTGAGAACCAGGAGGTACGTTGGCTGGCCATCACCAACCTGGTTGCGGTTGGACAGCTGCCAGCGTCTGCTGCTGACGAGGAGCACGATGACTCTTCCGAGGGCGCTATCTCTCGCCTGCGCGTGCGCGCGGTCGCGGACAAGGCGTGGGCGTGGAAGAAGCTTGTTGAAGAGGACCTGACCAACCTTGAGGCGCGCTACCTCATGGATGGCCTCACCTTCACCGATGCCGGACTAGATGGCCTTGCGGATGATTACTTCCGCATCGCACCTGGTCTGTGGGATCGCCTGACCAATGAGATGGCGCAGCGCACCCTTGAGGGTATGTACCCGGGTTGGGCTGTGGATCAGGCAAGCGTGGAAAAGGCGGATGCCCTGCTCAATGATCCGCAGGTGCCTTCTGGCCTGAAGCGTGTTGTGGCCGAAGGCCAGGACCGCACGGCACGTAAGCTGCGCAACCGCACGGTAGATGCTGAAGCTAACTAACAGTTAGCCGGTAGTTACCGCGCGTAGCTTCGCTGCGTCCGGCCGGATGGCGATGAGGCTGAATTCCGTCAGATCATCGCCAACAAACATGCTGCGAGTGACGCGTTGCACCACCGCGTTGGTGCCAAGGCCAAGTGCCTCGCACTCGCGGTCCGAGGCGCGCGTTGCCGTCAAAATATCCTCCCGCCACTCAGGCTCGGGAGAGAGCTCCTCACGGGCTCGCCCCGGCAGCGTGTAGCACGTGGCAAACATCAAGGGCTGACCTTCGGAGGAAAACACCACCTGGCGTTCAGTGACCTCAGAACCAGGTTCGACCTTGAATGCGTTGGCCACAGAATGCGGCGCCGGCACCTGGCCCAAGCTGCGGGTTGCGCTTGTTACCCCGCTGTCTTCAGCGGCAAAGTACTCTTCAAATCCCACGCCGGAGTTCAACTCCAACACTGGCGGGGTGGCGCGGATAAACGTGCCACCGTTGCGTCCGCGGCGGCGCTCAATCAGCCCTTCCGATTGGACCATGTCCAATGCGTGGCGGATTGTCATGCGCGCCACGCCAAAACGCTCTACGAGCTCGCGTTCCGACGGCAACCTGTCACCGGGGGCAAGCTCATGCGACTCGATTCTGGCCCGCAGCGCATCGGCGATAACCATGTACGCGGGTTTCTTGACCACCGTCAAGCCTCCTGGGATATAAGTCTTTCTGCATGCTTAAACGTAGCTACAGAATCCCCAGCAAGCAACTTAGAAGACACCCACCCAGGGGTGTCGCCTAAAGCTGCGCGAATGCCTGCTCCAGGTCCGCAATCAGGTCAGCTTCATCCTCAATGCCAACGGAGATACGTACCAGCTCACCAGGCACCTCAAGGGCGGAACCGGCCACGGATACATGCGTCATGGTCGCCGGGTGCTCAAGCAAACTCTCCACACCGCCGAGGGACTCCGCGAGACAAAAGAGCTGTGTAGACAAACAGAACTTTTTGGCCTGCTCTTCAGTTTGGAACAGCACGGAAACCATGCCACCAAAGCGACGCATCTGCTTCTTCGCCACCTCATGGCCAGGGTGCGACTCCAGTCCCGGGTAGCACACACGGGCAACTTCCTTGCGCCCCTCAAGGTACTTGGCCACAGCCTCGGCATTATCGCAGTGGCGTTCCATGCGCACCGGCAACGTCTTCAAGCCACGGCCCGTGAGGTACGTATCAAACGGCGATGGGATCGCACCCACCCAGCCGAAGAAGAAGCGCAGCTGCTCCTCAAAGCCTTCGATCAGATCATCCTTGCCGCAAACCACGCCGCCGATCACGTCGGAGTGCCCACCGATGTATTTGGTAGTGGAGTGCAAAACCACGTCCGCACCGAACTCGAACGGGCGCTGCAGGTACGGCGAAGCAAACGTGTTATCCACCACCAACGCAGCGCCCCCCTTCACCTTGGCCACCGCCTCAATGTCCACGATGGACAGCAGCGGGTTCGTCGGGGTCTCCACCCAGATCACCTTGGTGTTGTCCTGAACCGCCGCACCAACCTCTTCGGCATTGGTCATGTCCACCACGGTGTTTTCCACGCCCCAGAGGGAAAACACCTGCTGGATCAGGCGGTAGGTGCCGCCGTAAGCATCGTTGGAGACCACGATGTGGTCGCCGGGTTTCAGCAGCGTGCGCAGGACTACGTCCACCGTGGCCATCCCGGAGGCAAACGCAACGGCAAAGTCAGCACCCTCAAGTGCCGCAACGGACTTCTCCAGCGCGGTGATCGTTGGGTTTCCAACGCGGGTGTATTCATAGCCGCCGCGCAGTTCCGCTAGACCGTTCTGTGCAAACGTGGTGGAGGCGTAGATGGGCGTATTGATCGGCCCGTAGAGGCTATCGGGTTCGTAGCCTGCGTGGATCGCTGCGGTCGACGGGCCTGGATTGCTCGTGTTGGTAGACATGCCAAGCATCGTAGCCACAAACTAGACCAAGCTGTTCATTATCGACGATTTATATGCACGCCCACCTTCCCCACTCGCGTAGACTATGGGCCTGATGAACACCACCTACATATCAGCAGCCGCAGAAAACCTCGAAGAAGCAGTAGAAGGGGTCTCCACGTGGTGGAACGACCCCGCCACGCGCGAGCTAGTGCTCGAACGGCCCCTGAAAATCGCGCTCATCCTCGTCGTCGCGTTCATCCTTGACCGGGTTGCAGCGCACCTGATCCGCCGCGCCACGAATGCCAGGATGAACAACCCCGGCCTTTTGCGCACACGCGAAATTCCCGACACCCCGCAGGGCCGTGCGCAGGAAAGCCGACGCCGACAGCGCCTGAAAACCCTGTCCAACGTGGCCCGTTCAGTGGCCGCCATTATTGTGTGGACGTGGGCGCTGCTGGCCGTGCTTGATCAGCTTGGCGTGAACGTAGCGCCACTGATCGCCTCTGCCGGCATCGTGGGCGTGGCCATTGGTTTCGGCGCGCAATCCCTGGTGAAGGATTTCTTCTCCGGCATGTTCATCCTGCTGGAGAACCAGTACGGGGTTGGAGACACCATCCAGGTTGATGACATTGTGGGTGATGTTGAGGAGATGACCCTTCGCGTGACCACCATCCGCGATATGGACGGCGCACTGTGGCACGTGCGCAACGGGGACATTGACCGTGTGGGCAACCACTCCATCCACTACTCCGTGGCGCGCCTGCAGATCCCGGTTTCCGTCATGGCGGACCCGGATGAGGCCTCCGCAATCATTGAACGCTCAGCACAGGCAGCCATCCAGGAACCGGAGATCCGCAACCAGGTGATGAGCCCGCCAGCCATGCTCGGCCCTTCAGAATTCAACCCCACCTATGCATCCTTCCGCGTTACGTTAAAGACGATGCCGGGACAGCAGTGGTCCGTCGCCCGCTTTATCAACCACCGCATTTTGAAAGACCTGCACGATGCTGGCGTTGTGCTGGCACCTATGGATTCTGTGCTTGTGGGTTTTGGAAAAGAAGAGAAAGGAGCTTGAGGTGGAAATCACCCCAACACCACCGCGCGATGACCAGGAGCGCACACTGTACGAGGACGTCGGCGGCACCGAATTTTTCAGCCGCCTAGTCAAAGGCTTCTATGATCAGGTCAAAACCGATGACCTGATCGGCCCCATGTACCCGGAGGATGATTTCGACGGCGCCGAGGACCGCCTTCGCTGGTTCCTCGAACAGTACTGGGGCGGGCCCCGCACGTTTCAGGAAAAGCGCGGCAACCCAATGCTTCGCCGCCGCCACTTCCCCTTCAAAATCGGCATGGCTGAGGCGGAGCGCTGGCTAGCACTCATGGGGCGTTCGTTGGAGCAATTTACTGACGACGAACTGTCGCCCCACCACCGCCACCAACTCTGGAACCACATGCAGCGCGTGGCGTACATGATGATTAACCAGGAGCCGGGCAGCCCTGCCTAACTGCTAAAAGAGCAGGCCCAGGCCAGCGTTTTTAAACACGGAGCCGTACGGTGCGTCCAGGCGCACCCACCTGCCGGCGCTGGCGACACGCAGGTGGCGTGGGATGTGCGCTGGCGCCTCAAACCCCGGAATCAGGCCCATGGAGGTGCACGTAAAAATCATGCGCATGGGTACTTCAACAGGGGTGTCGGAGGTGGCGTTGGCGGTGATCACCGTGGCGTCGAGAAGCGAGCGCGGTGGCCCTGCCGGTCCGGAGAATTGTTTGGCAAGGCGTTTGCCTTCGTCCGCGAGTTGGCGTGCGGTGCTGACCGGTACTTCGTCGCAAAGCTGAAAGCCCTCGACCGGCGGCAGCGCGCCCGGCCAGGAGGCATCCTGCGGGCGGCCGATAGTAACCGTCTGCCCGGTCTGCTTGCTGAGCGCCTCCCAGAATTCCGCCGCCGAAACGGCCGCACCGTCGCGGGAGATTTCCCCCGCCACGCGCCTGGCCACAATGCAGTCAAACGGCGTGGTCACAAACACGTTGAGCGCGGCGCCCACCGTTTGGAAACGGGCAAGCGCATGCGGATCTAGGGCCACTGCGCGCTGCAGCAACGCGCGAAGGCCTCCAAGCCCTTGGTCGCCGTGCGGCGTAAAGGTAATAGGTGACACTGGTTCTACGTCTGTTTCTACTCCAACTCCCCCGCACCCGGTGCCGCCGTCAGCGACAAAATGCCGATCTCCTGCTTTGTAATCGCACGCGGAGTAGCAGTTGCGTCATCAACCGTCACCTGCACACACTCCACCACACAGCAGACCCTGCCCTGCGAGTCCTTGATCTCCTGGTGGGTAGTAAAAGACGTATTGCCCAAACGCGAAACGTGCGTTTCAATCACCGCAGTTGCCGTATTGGGCAGGATCGGGCGCATATAGTCCGCCTCCACGCGACGCACAAACACCGCAAAATCGTGGCCCTGCGAGTAGAAGTACTCACGAGCAAACGCAAGGCGCGCCTCCTGAGCAATCTCTAGGTAGGCGGAGTTAGTAACGTGCCCGTAGCGGTCAAAATCCCCCCAGCGCAGCGGCACTTCGTACACGTGGACGTTGTTTTCTACACCCTGTTTTGCCATGCGCTAAACCCTACATGCCAAACACAACCCCGCGCCGAATTCAATCCAGCGCGGGGTAAAAAGCTGCCTAACGTGAGGCTTAGCGGGTAGGGGTTAGCGGGTAGGCGTTAGCGGGTGAGTTTGCGGTGCGTCACGCGGGACGGCTTCGCAGCTTCCTCACCAAGGCGCTCAACCTTGTTCTTCTCGTAGTCGCCGAAGTTGCCCTCGAACCAGAACCACTTGCCCTCTTCAATGTTGCCCTCCCAGGCAAGGATGTGGGTACAGGTGCGGTCCAGGAACCAACGGTCGTGAGAAATCACCACAGCACAGCCCGGGAATTTCTGCAGCGCGTTTTCCAGGGAGCCCAGGGTTTCAACGTCCAGGTCGTTCGTCGGCTCATCGAGCAGGATCAGGTTGCCGCCCTGCTTCAGCGTCAGCGCCAAGTTCAGGCGGTTGCGCTCACCACCAGAAAGCACCTTGGACGGCTTCTGCTGGTCCGCACCCTTGAAACCGAATGCGGACAGGTACGCGCGCGAAGGCATCTCGTTCTGGCCAACCACGATGTAGTCCAGGCCATCAGAGACCACTTCCCACACCGTCTTTTCCGGATCGATGTTCTCGCGGTTCTGGTCAACGTAGGACAGCTTCACCGTGTCACCAACGGTGACGGTACCTGCGTCCGGCTCCTCCAGGCCCACGATGGTCTTGAACAGGGTGGACTTACCCACACCGTTCGGGCCAATCACGCCCACGATGCCGTTACGCGGCAAGGTGAACGACAGGTCCTTGATCAGGATGCGGCCGTCAAAGCCCTTGTCCAGGTGCTCAACCTCAACAACCTTGTTGCCCAGGCGCGGCGGGGTAGGAATCTGGATCTCCTCAAAGTCCAGCTTCTTGTACTGCTCCGCCTCAGCAGCCATCTCCTCATAACGCTCCAGACGCGCCTTGTTCTTCGCCTGGCGTGCCTTCGGGGAGGAACGCACCCACTCAAGCTCATTCTTCAGGCGCTTCTGCAGCTTCTGGTCCTTCTTGCCAGCAACCTCCAGACGCTCAGCCTTCTTCTCCAGGTAGGTGGAGTAGTTGCCCTCGTACGGGTAGAGCTGGCCGCGGTCAACCTCACAGATCCACTCGGCGACGTTGTCCAGGAAGTAACGGTCGTGGGTAATGGCAAGCACGGCACCCGGGTAGGACTGCAGGTGCTTCTCCAGCCACAGCACGCTCTCGGCGTCCAGGTGGTTCGTCGGCTCATCAAGAAGCAGAAGATCCGGCTCGGACAGCAGCAGCTTCGCAAGCGCCACGCGGCGGCGCTCACCACCAGACAGGTTGGTCACCGGCGCATCAGACGGCGGGCAGCGCAGGGCTTCCATTGCCTGCTCAATCTTGGAGTCAACCTCCCAAGCGTCAGCGGCATCCAGCTCCTCCTGGAGCTTGCCCATCTCCTCCATCAGCTCATCGGAGTAGTTGGTGGCCATCTCCTCGGCGATCTGCTCGAAGCGCTGCTTCTTCTCAAAGATCTCGCCCAAGCCCTCTTCGACGTTCTCACGAACCGTCTTCTCCTCATTCAACGGCGGCTCCTGCAGCAAGATGCCAACCGTGGCACCCGGCTGCAGGAAGGCTTCACCGTTGTTCGGCTGATCAATGCCAGCCATGATCTTGAGCAAGGACGACTTACCGGCGCCGTTGGGGCCGACGACGCCAATCTTGGCGCCGGGGTAGAAAGCCATGGTGACGTTGTCCAAAATGACCTTGTCACCGATGGCCCTGCGAACATTTTTCATCGTGTAGATGAACTCAGCCACGTGGTATCCCCTTGTGTTAAACAGTGCTTGAAATGCTTTCCACAGGGTACATCACGCGAGCCCTTGCTAGAGCGGCAGCAACGTCAGGTGTTTAGACGGCGTTTAAACCAGCCGCTTAAAACGGCCTCCCGTCCTCATCAACCCCTGCCGCGGCACCGACGAGATCACCGCTTGATTCGGCGTTGGATCCCGCACTGGACCCGGCGCTAGATCCCATATCGGGTGCAGCGTTAGATGCCGCACCAAAGCTCGATGCCATGGGTTTGCGCGGCGGCAGCTGGTCCTCCGCACTTTCGCGAGGTTGACTGTTGCGTTCCAGCAGGTCTTCCAGGGACTTCACCTGCACCTCTTCAGTGCCCTCTACCGTGTGGGAGACGCTGGTGGTCTTGCGCGAGTTGATCTGGAAGTTGCTCAAGTCAAAGGCCACGCGGGACGCGCGCATGGTGATCCTTGAGCGGTTGACGGTCTTGCCGTCTTCGTGGGTTTCCTCCCACGACTCTGTAACCAACCGTCCGGTAACAACAACCGGACTGCCGCGAAACAGCGACGCCTTGACGTTTACCGCAAGGTCGCCCCAACAATTGACGTCAATGTAGAGCTGGTCAATGTCCAACCAGACGTCTTTGCCGTGCTCGTCTTTTTCGTCGGTCCGGCGGCGTCGTGAAGAAGCAACGCGCAGCTTGGACAGCGCAGTGCCTTTCTCCCCTACGCAGGCGATGGTGGGTTCTGCAACAAGGTTGCCGTGGATGGTGATTTCGGTGCTCATGGAAGAGCCCCCCTTTCCGTGATGTTCCTTCTAAACAGTTGCCGGTAGCTACCGGCGGTTACAGCACGCTGTTTTGCGTACCCACGGGCAGAATGTCACGGCACAGCCTGCTTGCCAACCCCCAAAGAAAAAAGCTGTGGATAACCCGGAAGTTATCCACACTTAATGAAAACGCGCAGGTCAGAGCATCCTACTGGCGGTTGTATTGCGCCAGCATCTCGTTGTAGCGGCGCCACTCCTCATCGTCGTCTTCCTCCGCGCGGCGATCCACCTCACGGGTTTCCTCACGGTCTTCAGCCAACCAGGCACGGAACAGCACCCCGAAGACAATCACAAGCGGGAAGGAGCCAGACGCCCAACCGATGCCGCCGCCGGCCTTCTGGTCTGCCAAGAGGTCCGGCTCCCACGGCAGCGCCAGCGAGCGGTAGAAGTCCTCCGCCAGCACGGCGCTCAGCTGCATGAGGTAGATACCCATAAACAGGTGGATCGGCATGGACACCCACAGCCAGGCAAGGCGGACCTTGGCGCTGGGGCGGCCTGGGATCTCATCAGGGCCGATCAGTTCCCAGAAGTAGAAGTAGCCAGAGACCATAAACACGCCGTTCATAATCACGTGACCTGCGTGTTCCGAAACCATCAGCTCATACAGCGACGGGAACAGGTACATCACGTAGAAGAAAGTGACAAACTGCCCCAAGCTCAGCGGCGGGAAGGTGACCACCTTCAAGAACTTGGAGTTTTGGAAACTTTCCGCCCACAGTCGCGGGTTGAATTCACCCTCCGGGTAGGCGCGGCGAATCAGGGTCAGCGGCGCGCCAAGCACCATAAATACGGGCACGATCATGGACAGGATCATGTGCACCGTCATGTGCGCGGAGTAGGACGCCGGCATGTGCAGACCCAGGCGCGAGGACAGCGTAATCACGATGGTTACGCAGCCCGCCAGCCACCACAGGGTGCGCGAAAGCTCCCAATTCTTCACGCGTCGCACCAGGTAGAGGTAGTACACCGCCAACAGCAGGGCGATTGCACTGTAGAGCAGCTCTGGGCGCCACAGCGTCAGCCAGTTGCCCACCGTCAGCGGCTCGTAGAGGTCATAGCCCATCTTCACCTGCATCACGCTGATGTTGAATACCTGCGGCGGGGGCGGCGGGGTGCGCCCAAGCGTTGCCGCCAAGCCGGTAATCAGGGCCATGAGCAGCACTTCCACGGCGGCAAGACGCCCAAACGCGCGCGGGTTGGTAGCAAGCGCCGGGATGGTCTTCTGCCGGTGGGCAAACCCCATCAGCCCCAGCACGAAAATGCCCACAAACTTGGCAATCAACACCCACCCGTAGTGGTACTGCGTCAGCTGCTCCGGTGAAATGCGGATCAGCGCGTTGACCACGCCAGAGACCAGCATGACAATGAAGCTCACCAGCGCGATAGTGGAGTACCTGCGCACCGCCTGCTCCATGTTTGGCCCGAGCCTGCGCCCGTGCGCAACCAGCGCCATCAGCGCACCAACCCACAGCAGCATTCCCACTAGGTGCCAGATAAAGGAGTTGGTGCCAAAGTCATGATTGCCGCCGGAGGCAGAGTGCCCGGTCAGCGCCAGCGGCATGATGGCCAGCACGGAGCCGAGAAACAGCGCCACCTGCGGCCACCAGGTGCGTGCCATGAACCCGCCGAGCGCCACTACTGCGGCGATCGCGGCAACAATGAGCCACACCTTGGCTTCTTTGACCTGGTCAATTGCGGTGGACCACGCGCCGGGGCTGAACAGGACGTCTTTCAGGGGTTGTCCCGAAACATCGGAAAGCACCAGCGGAATCATGATCAGCCCGAGGGCCATCATGCTTATCGACGCCCACGCCCCCACCCTCGACGCCACCACCCCATCAACCGTCAACGGCGCCCCGTTGAGGTCTTTGCCCACCTGCTTCGGCGGGATCAGAAACGCGGAGAAGAGGAACGAGCCGCTGGCCAGCGCCGACAGCATCCACGCCGCACCGCGTACCGCCGGGAGCCCGAACGTGGTTGGCCAGCCTGGGTCAGGAATACCCAACACCGCAAGCGATTCACCGGAGAACAACTGCCCCAGCGTTCCCGCAAGAATGCCCGCAAGAAGCACTGAGGTGAGGTAGAACGGCCACGCCGCCTGCACAGACCGTTTTTCACGCATGCCAACAACCCTACGTTTCCAACGTTTTCAAGGCCTAACCGGCTCTTGGTGTTCTTTGTGTTTTGGCCTGCGTTACAATCCCTCGTGTACTGCCTCCATAGCTCAGTGGATTAGAGCAACCGGCTTCTACCCGGTGTGTCGCGGGTTCGAGTCCTGCTGGGGGCGCTTTTTCGCCGGCCGTTCGCCGGCTGCTCGCCGCCTGTTCGCCGACAGAATCCACGTTTGCAGCTACCTACCTGCAGCTACCAGCAGAAATTTCGCTTGGTAGCCGGGTGTAGGTAGCTGCAAACAGTCCTCACGCTGGTGCGCTGCCCCTCCACGGCGTACACTTTCCACCATGGAAAGCTTGGAAACCGCACGAGATGCACAAGACGCCCGCGAGGCGCTACGTGCCGCCGAAGACGTGGAATCGCGCGCAACCGAAACAACCACATCACGGCCTTGGGCGTACATCATCCCAACTGGCGTGGTCATAGGCCTTGCGTTTGGCGCGGCACTGATGGAGCAAGTGCTCATCACATTCCTCCTCATCGCGGCCACCATCATCCTTGTTTGGGTCACGGAGACGCGTAGGAAACGCACGGTGCGCATTTCCTACAAGCAGGACATACGCCCGGACGAAGACACATGGAACTCGAAAACGTTCCTGACGTATATGGTTAGCTACACCATCATCTACGTCGGCTTCCAGTTCCTGCCGCTCGGAAACCTCGCAGTGGCAGCCGCCGCCGGAATCCTCATCGCGCTCGTCTTCATCGTGGCGGCTGGACTTACCTGGGGGCGAGTTCCTAAGTGAGCCAGCTCGACCCGGCCATCCACCCCATTACGCGCCTGAAGATCTGCGCGGCACTTGCCGCAGCCGGCGCCACTGAGGAAAACATCCGCAAGGAGATGCGCTTTGCGCAGCTGCGCGACATCGTGGACACCACTGACGCAACGCTATCCAAGCAGCTCAGCGCACTTGAAGAGCACGGGTACGTCACCCGTTTCCGCGAGTACGGTTCCAGCCGCGCGAAAGACACCGTGTGGGTCACCCTGACTAACGCAGGCCTTGCCGCATACCGCGGCCACATGGACGCGTTGCGTTCTATCGCCGGTGAAGATCACGTGAGTGGGTAGGGTTTAGGGTTATGAGTTTCCCGGAGGCGTCGAAAAGCAACTATGCCCTGATCACTGGTGCTAGCCAAGGCATCGGTGAGGCGATGGCCCGCAAGCTGGCCGCGGGTGGTTACAACCTGATTATTGTGGCGCGGCGCGAAAACGTGCTGATGGCGCTGGCGGAGGAGCTGGCAAGCGCGCACGGCGTGCACGTGGAGGTGTTTGCGGCGGATCTGTCGAAGGAGCGCGACGTGACCGCGCTGATTGAGCACATCCAGAACCGTGAGATCGCCATTTGCGTTAATTCTGCGGGCATTGCCAGCTTCGGCCCGTTCATGCGCCAGGACTGGAACTACGAGGTAGACCAGTTCAACCTGAACGCCACGGCGGTCTTTCGCCTGACCAAGGCGGTGCTGGATCAGATGGTGCCGCGCGGTTCGGGTGCTTTGTGCAACGTGGGTTCCGCAGCCGGTAACTCCCCTATTCCGAACAACTCCACCTACGTCTTTACTAAGGCGGGTGTGAATACGTTTACAGAGTCGCTGCACTATGAGCTGAAGCCCACGGGTGTGCACTGCACGTTGCTTGCCCCAGGGCCGGTGCGCGCGGCGGAGATTCCGGAGGAAGAGCAGAGCTTTATTGACAAGCTTGTGCCCGATTTCCTTTGGACCACGTATGAGTCCTGCGCTGATGACACGTTGCGTGCGATGCGTCGCAATAAGCGTCGCGTAGTGCCGGGCCCGCTGTCGAAGGCGATGGATGTTGTGTCAACCTATGCCCCGCGCGGTTCGCTCTCGCCGCTTTTGGGTTCCTTCTACGCAAAGATGGGAGAAGAGCAGGATGCCTGAGCTTTTGCTTCGCGACGATCGCGTGGTCTGGGTCGACCTCGAAATGACTGGCCTTGACCCCTCCCGCCACGTGATTGTGGAGGTTGCCGCCCTGGTCACAGATGCCAACCTGAACATTTTGGATAGCGGCATTGACTTAGTCGTCCACGCCACTGAGGCACAGCTTTCCCAGATGGATGACTTTGTGCGCAACATGCACTCCGAAAACGGCCTGCTGGATGAGATTCAGCGCTCCACCGTCTCCATCGAGGAAGCCGAAGAGGCGGTGCTGGAGCTGATTGCGAAGCACTGCGACCCGAACCACCCGGCGCCGCTTGCGGGCAACTCTATTGCCACGGACCGCATGTTTATCCGTGAGCAAATGCCGCGGGTAGATGCCGCGTTGCACTACCGCATGATCGACGTTTCCACGATCAAGGAGCTCACGCGCCGCTGGTACCCGAAGACGTATCAGAACCAGCCGGATAAGGGCATGAGCCACCGTGCGTTGGCGGACATTGTGGAGTCCATCCAGGAGCTTGATTACTACCGACGCTGCGTGTTCACCCCCACCCCCGGCCCCGACGGCGACGCGGCCAAGGCTGCTGCGATTGATGCGCACGAAGCGTACAAGCCGTACCTATGACGGGCCAGCGTTCGGGCGCTGCGGGTTCGGGCACGGTGCGTTCAGGCCAGCGTTCGGGCACGGTGCAGCGCGACCGTGACGCGATTGACGCCGCAAAGCTGTATTACCGCGAGGGCTTAAGCCAGGCGGAGGTGGCGGCGCAGATGGGTATTTCGCGCCCGACGGTGGCGAAGCTTCTGCAGCATGCCCGTGAGCGTGGCTTTGTGGTTATTGAGATCCATGACCCGCAGGAGGCGGGTGCGCAGGTTGGTGATCGGCTGCGCGCATTGTTCAGTCTTGATGACGTGCGCGTGGTGCACCCTCCGCAGGCGCCGAGTGGGGCGGGCGATCATCCGTCGATAGTCGATGACCTTGGCATTGCCGGCGCCCGCTTCCTGGAAGAAGTGGTGGAAGACGGCATGTCTGTAGGCGTGTCTTGGGGCAAAACCATGCTGCATGTGGCCCGCAACCTGCGCCATACGCATACCCGCGCACGCCAGATTGTGCAGCTCAAAGGCGGGTCATCGCGCTCAAATTTGTCTACGAACAACTTTGAGACGATGAATTTGTTCTGCGCCGCCTTCAACGCGCCGGCGCTTGCGCTGCCGCTGCCGGTGATCTTTGACCAGGTGGAAACCAAGCACATTGTGGAGCAAGACTCTCATATTGCTGACGTGCTGAACCAAGGCCGTGAGACGGATCTCGTGGCGTTTACGGTTGGCTCCGCACGCAGGGAATCCCTGGTGATGAACCTGGGCTATCTTTCGGACGCCATGGTGGAGCAGCTCGTAGGGGTTGCCGTTGGTGATGTGTGTTCGCGGTTTTACACCCACGATGGGAACATTGCTGCCCCGGACATCGACGCCTTGACCGTAGGCATCAGCCTGGAGGATCTGCGTGCACGTCCGCGTCGCGTGCTCATTGCTGGTGGGACGTACAAGGCGGAGGCAATTGAGACTGCGCTGTGGATGGGGCTGGCTACTGACCTGGTGATTGATGAGCACACGGCCCGGCGCGTGTTGGCACTGCACGAGCGTCGTAAACATTTGCAAAAATGACAATTGCCATATGTTCCGAGGGTTTTCTACAATAAAAGGCGCAAGAACAGGTTCACTCTCAGGAAGGCGGACATCCGCACCATGGCAAATTCCAGCCCGATTCCAACCACCCAAACCGCTCACATCGTCCCCACCGGACCGATCGCCGAAACCATCCTGATGCCCGGCGACCCGCTGCGTGCAAAGTTCATCGCAGAGACCTATCTTGAGGACGCCGTCCAGTTCAACGCCGTACGCAACATGCTCGGCTACACCGGCACCTACAAGGGCCACGAGGTCTCCGTCATGGGCTCCGGCATGGGCGTGCCGTCCATCAGCCTGTACGCCTACGAGCTGATCCACTTCTTCGGCGTAAAGAAGCTGGTGCGCGTCGGCTCCTGCGGCGGCTTCCAGCCGGACCTGAAACTCTTTGACATCATCGTCGCATCGTCTGCATCCACGGACTCGCGCTTCCTGGAGCAGTACAACCTGCCGGGCACCTACGCCCCGACCGCGTCCTGGAAGCTCTTGTCCGCCACCGCCGAGGAGGCGAAGAAGCAGAACGTGGATATTCACGTGGGCAACATCTTGTCCTCTGACATCTTCTACAACTTCCAAGATGACGTGAATGACCGCTGGACCCGCATGGGTGTGCTCGGCGTTGAGATGGAATCCGCTGGCCTCTACGCCACCGCCGCTGAGGCCGGCGTGGACGCACTGGGCATCTTCACCGTCTCTGACGTCATCGGCTCTGGCGAGAAGGCCACCGCCGAGCAGCGCGAGAGCGCCTTCACCCAGATGATGGAGCTGGCGCTGCCGCTGGCTGCCGTCTAAGCACGCTGCCTAGACACGCTGCCTAGCAATCCCCACCAAGAAATTCCTGACACAGAAAGTCCGAAGCGATGACAACACAGGCCGCACAGGCGGGCCCAAACTCGGGCCCAAACTCAGGCGCTGAAACGAAACTCAGCCCGAAGCACGCCGTGCCCATCATTTTGTTCACGTTCGTTTTCTCACTGATCATTGATAACGGCTTCAAGTTCATGACTGACCCAATGGGTGAGGCGCTTGGCTTGTCGCTCAATGAGGTCAGTCTGCAAGCCTCCCTGGCCGGTGTGATCATCGGCATCGGCGCCGTGGTCTACGCGGCGCTGGCAGACGTAGTCAGCATTCGTAAGCTGCTGCTCGTGGGCATTGTGCTCACCCTGATCGGTTCTTTGATTGGTTACTTTGGCCAGAGCTCCTGGCCGCTGGTCCTAACCGGCCGCATCATCCAGACCACCGGCCTGGCGGCTGCGGAAACGCTCTACGTTATCTACGTAACCAAGCACCTCGCACCGAAGGACCAGAAGACCTACCTGGGCTTTTCCACCGCAGCGTTCCAGGCAGCAACCCTGTTCGGCGCGCTGACCTCCGGCTACATTGCCACCCAGGTGTCCTGGACCGCGATGTTCCTCGTGCCGCTGGTGCTCGTACTCGCTATCCCGGTGATTCTGAAGACCGTGCCGGAGGAGGCATCGCTGGAGTCTGGCCACGTGGACTGGATCGGCCTCGGCCTGATTGCCGTGTTGGCAACGTCTGCCATCATGTTCATGCAGGCGTTTAACTGGTGGTGGCTGCTGCCGTGCATTGCCGCTGTGGTGTTGTTTGTCATGTACGTGAAGAACGGCAAGCGTCCGCTGGTCAACCCGGAGTTCTTCCAGAACCGCCCGTACGTCACCGCCATCATCCTGGTGTTCATTGTCTATTCGGTGCAGCTTGGGTACCTGGTGCTGTTCCCGGCAATGGCAAAGCAGGTCCACGGCCTGACTGCTGATACCGCTTCGTACTTGCTTATCCCGGGCTACACCGCCGCCATTTTGGTTGGTGTGTTCTCTGGCCAGATTGGCAAGTTCCTGCCCACCCGCCCGGCGATCTTCACCGCGCTTTCCTCCATTGTTGTCGCCCTGCTTATTGTGGCGTTCTTCATGCAGGCCGGCCCGTGGGTATTCGTGGTGTCGTCCCTGCTGTTCGCCAGCGGTTTCGCACTGCTCTACGCCCCGCTGGTGGCAACCGCTATTGGCAACATCCCGCCGGCGAAATCCGGTATTGCCATTGGTTTCTACAACCTGACCATCAACCTGGCCGTACCGCTTGGCATTGCATACAGCGCAAAGCTGGCGGACCTGGGCCTGCCTACGCCGAGCTTCCTGCCTGCCGACGCTGGCACGTACCCCATGGTCATGCTGATCCTGGCCGCCATCGCTGTTGCCGGCACGCTGCTCTACGCCGCAATGACCGCGCGTATGAAACAGCCCGCCTAACACCCCAAACACCACTCGCACTTTGAAGGAGAACAACTCATGACTTCACTTACTCGCCACGATGTTGCACAGATGGTGGACCACACGCTGCTGAAGCCCGAGGCCACTCACGCTGATGTGGAGAAGCTGATTGCAGACGCCGCACGGCTGGGCACCTTCTCCGTCTGCGTGTCGCCGTCCATGCTGCCGATCCAGACGCCGGAGAACCTCAAGGTGGCCGTGGTCTGCGGCTTCCCCTCGGGCGCAGTGCCCACGGAGGCCAAGGCTGCTGAGGCCGCGTGGTGTGTGAACAACGGCGCGGACGAGGTGGACATGGTGATCAACATCGGCGCTGCCAAGGAAGGCAACTGGGACGCCGTGCGCGAGGACATCGTCGCGGTGAAGAAGGCCTGCGGTGACGTGCTGCTGAAAGTGATCATTGAGTCCGCGGTGCTTACAGACGAAGAGATCGTCAAAGCCTGCGAAGCCTCCGTTGCTGCTGGCGCGGAGTTTGTGAAGACGTCTACCGGATTCCACCCGGCGGGCGGCGCTTCGGTGCATGCGGTTGAGTTGATGCGTCGGACCGTCGGCAAGCAACTTGGCGTTAAGGCCTCCGGTGGTATCCGTGATGCCGAAACCGCCCGCGCCATGATCGAGGCCGGCGCGTCACGCCTGGGCCTTTCCGGCACTGAGGCTGTGCTGGACGGTTGGGAGTAGGCCATGCTGCGCGAAGATTTACGCGAGCAAGCACAAACCTGGCTGGCCCACGACCCTGACCCGGAGACCCGCGCGGCGCTCCAAGAGGCACTGGACACAAACGACGAGGAGGCGCTTGCACGCGCGTTCGCCGGACCCCTGGAGTTTGGCACCGCAGGGCTGCGCGGCCCGATCGGGTTCGGCGAGTCCGCCATGAACCAGGCCGTTGTCATGCGCGCCACCGCCGGGCTCATGGCCTGGCTGAACAAGCAGGTGGACACCCCGCGTGTGGTGATTGGTTGCGACGCCCGCCACGGCTCCACCAAGTTCGCCAAAGCCGCAGCCCAGGTTGTCGCCGGTGCTGGTGGCGACGCGATGCTGCTGCCGCTTGGTGAGCCGACCCCGCTGACCTCATTTAGCGTGCGCCACCTCGACGCTGACGTCGGCATCATGGTCACCGCCTCCCACAACCCGAAGTGGGACAACGGCTACAAGGTCTACCTCGGCGGCCGCGTCGCCACAGGTGATGCCGCCGGCGTGCAGATCATCGCCCCCGCGGACAAGGAGATCGCAGCCGAGATCGCGAAAGTTCCCGGGGCCACAGAGCTTTTGCTTGCCGACGCCCACGTGAACCCCGACCCCCGCCCCACCTACATCGAAACCGCCAAGGCGCTTGGCAAACCCGCCGCGGACATCACCATCGTCTTAACCCCCATGCATGGCGTGGGCGGACAGTTGGCGAAGGACGCACTGGGGGCGGCGGGGTTTGGGGACGTGGTGGGCGTCGATAAGCAATGGGCTCCTGACCCGGAGTTTCCAACGGTGGCCTTCCCCAACCCGGAGGAAGACGGGGCGCTCGACTTGGCCGTGGCGAAGGCGAACGAGGTGGGTGCGGACCTGATCATCGCACTCGACCCGGACGCGGACCGCTGTGCGTTGGCGGTCCCGGCGCGCGACACGGCGTCTGCCGGCACCTCGATCGGCGGCGGCTGGGTGAAGCTTTCCGGCGACGAAACTGGAGCCCTGCTCGGCGAGTACAAGGCCTCGCACGCCTCTGGCGGCGCGACGGCCTGCTCGATCGTATCCGGGCGGATGCTGGGCCAGATTGCCAAAGCGCACGGCCTGAAGCACGCCACCACACTCACCGGGTTCAAGTGGATCGGACGCACGCCTGAGCTGGTCTACGGCTATGAGGAAGCCATCGGCCACTGTGTGGACCCCGCCCACGTGCGCGACAAAGACGGTATTACCGCCGCCATCGTCGCCGCAACCGTGGTCTCTGAACTGAAGGCACGCGGGGTGAGTGTGCTCGGGCACTTCGACGAGCTCGCCCGCACCTACGGCCTGTACCGCACGCAGCCGCTGACGTTCCGTGTGGAGGATTTGTCCCTAATCAGCGAGGCCATGCAGCGACTGCGCGCTCTACAGCCGAAAGAGCTGGCCGGCTCTGCCGTTACGGAGTACGTCGATCTTGCTGGCGGCTATGGCAACACCCCCGGCACTGACGGCATCCTGATCCGCACCGAGGCTGATGACCGCGTAATCATCCGCCCAAGCGGCACCGAACCAAAGCTGAAGTGCTACCTGGAGGTAGTCATGGACGTTGATGGTGCTGGTTCTGGTTCTGGCGCTGGTACCGGTGCTGGTTCTGGTGCCGGTGCTGGCGCTGTGGACTGGGCGGCTGCCGATGCGCGCCTTGCCGCGCTTTCAGACGCCACCCGCACGTTGTGTGGCATGTAACCCACTTGCGCGCGAAGACCGCGAAGACCGCGAAGACACTGCCTCTGCGTTAGTGCGACTGGCCTGCGGTTTTTGTTTCCTTGGCCAGTCGTACTAAGGTAGGCAGAGCTGTTTGCAATTAGCGTTTATTGCTAGAGCATGACAGCGATGGTGGCTGTAGTTCAGCTGGTAGAGCACCAGGTTGTGATCCTGGGTGTCGCGGGTTCGAGCCCCGTCAGCCACCCCTAGCGCCGGCGCTCACCTTCGGGTGGGCGCCGGTTTTCGTTTCGTGCAGCGGCGGCACCGGGTTAACCGGGCATCGAGGGCACCGAGTCTGGTAGCGGCTCGCCCAAAACACGTTTGCAGCTACCCACCTGCAGCTACCAGCGGAAATTTCGCTTGGTAGCCGGGTGTAGGTAGCTGCAAACTCTCCGCCATCCACCGCCGCCCCCACTAGGCGGCTGGCCAACACCCCAAACAGCACCACGAATATACGTTAGCCTTACCTAACTCAATAACGTGTACGCTGTCCTCGATAGACATACCCCCACAAGAACCCGAGGACAGTGATCACAATGGCCGAGCAGGCAAATACCACGGCGCCAAGGCGCAAAGTCCGCAAGGCAAACGAAGCAACCGTGACGGGCCGTCGCCAGCTTTCCCCAGACCTGGTTCGTTTGAACATGAACTCCCCTGCCCTCGTGGGCCGAGAGCTGGAGTTTACGGACCACTACATCAAGTTGTTGTTCGTGCCAGAAGGCGCCGATTACTCGTGGCCGTTTGATGCTGTGAAGGTCCGTGAAGAGCTGCCGCGTGACATGCAGCCGGTTACCCGCACCTACACCCTGATTAACCTGGATCCGGAAACCGGCGACTTCGACGTTGACTTTGTCACCCACGGTGACGCTGGGCTGGCCGGCCCCTGGGCGCGCACGGCTGAGGTGGGAGAGAAGTTTGGCTTCTTCGGCCCAGGCGGCGCGTGGGGCCCGACGGAAGACTACGACCACTTCGTTTTTGCTGGAGATGAATCTTCCGCCCCCGCCATCGGCGCTGGATTAAAGCACTTGCCTGAGGCCGCGACGGCCACCGCCTACATCGAGATCGAAGCCGATGACCGCACGTTCGAACTGCCCACCCGCGAAGGTGTGGAAATCCACTGGGTGACCCGCAACGGTGCTACCCACGGCACTGAGCTTTCCCGCGTTGTCCGCGAAGCCGGCATCCCCGAGGGCAAGAAAACGGGATGGTTTATCCACGGTGTCGCGGAGATGATTAAGGAGATGCGCCGATTCCTCTTCGTTGATTCGGAAATTGCACGCCAGGACGTGTCCATCTCCGGTTACTGGCGTATCGGCATGACGGAAGACCAGTGGCAGGCTTCAAAGCGAGAGTTCAACGCGCAGATCGAAGCCGAGGAGGAAAGCGCTAAAGCCTAGCCTTAAGCGTTCGGGTCCTCAGAGCCGCCGGAGCGCTGTTCCCAGCGGAAATTCCAGTACCCGAGGCCGTCGTAAGGCGAAAGGTCCCCTCCCAGCGCATTTTTCACAATGACGGGGTCACCGCGGCGGACGGTCTCCTGGAACCAGCGGGCATTCTCCGGCGACGCGTTGACGCAGCCGTGGGAGACGTTGGTGTTGCCCCACGCCCAGGCAGCCCACGGTGCGGAGTGGACGTAGATGCCGGAATAGGACATCTGGGTCGCCCAGTCCACCGGCGTAACGTAGCCGCCTTGGTCCAGGCCGAGGCCGTAGGTGCGGGAGTCCATGACGAGGCTCTCGTGCTCGTCGCCAATCACGTAGGTGCCATTGGGCGTGTCGTAGGAGCCGTCGCGGCCAAGGGCGATGGGGAATGACTTCAGCACCTCACCATTGCGGGTGACAGTCAGAGTCTTGGTGGCGTTGTCAATGACGGTCTCCACTGCGTCACCGATGGTGAAGCTGATGTTGATGTCACTGGAACCCCAGGTGCCGCCACCAAAATCGCGCCCGTAGAACTCGGCCGCAACGTCTACTTCGGTGCCGGGCTCCCAGTATTCCTTCGGACGCCAGCGCAGCTCATAAGGGTCGAGCCAGAAGAAGCCACCCTCGGTGTCGTTGGAGGTCTGAATAGTAATTGCGTCTTCCACCGCCTTGGTGTCCGTGATTGGCACGCTGAAGCGGAAACTCACGGCCTGCGCTACACCAACGGTTGATCCGTCGAGGGGCCCCACAGCTGCCGTGGCTTGCCTGTCCGGGACGATGGTGCTGAACGTGGCGGTTGACGTCTTGCCGTCCACGTTTTTCGCGGTCAACGTGTATGTGCGCCCGTAGCCCATCGGCTCATCGGTGGTCCATTCGGTCTTGTCCGCATTGAATTTGGAGTCAATTTCCCGGCCCTGTTCGTTGGTCATGCTGACCTCGAGCAGTTTGCTTGCCGACGCCACCGTTACCCCATCCCACGGCTCCACCCCCGTCGCACCGTCTTTGACGGAAATGCGTGGCGGTTTAGCCGCGGCAGTGGTGGCTGCTGCGGCACCGGTGGTCAGCGAAGTATCTGCGTCGGCGCCTTGGCTTGTGCCGGGTTCCCCAATGGTGCAAGCAGTGAGTGTGATTCCACACAGCATTAGGCCTGCTAGCCTCGCCGCAATTGCCCTGCTTCGCATTTCGCCGCCCTTCAAGCCCTTCAAACCCAAGCACCATTTGTTGTACCCATGACACGATAGCGTCAAACAGACAAAAAGTTTAAACTCGCAACACCAACACAAAAACCGTCTCTGACCAGGCGATTTCACACATAATAAACACGCTGCTATAGTCATATCCCGTTGCGCCATTAGCTCAATTGGCAGAGCAACTGACTCTTAATCAGTGGGTTCGGGGTTCGATTCCCTGATGGCGCACAAGGGCAAAGCCCCTAGCTTTTGCACAAAGGCTAGGGGCTTTTCGCTACGCTGTCCACATGACTCGTGCATTAGTAATTGTGGACGTTCAAAATGATTTCTGCCCCGGCGGCTCGCTTGCCACTGAGAAGGGCGACCAGGTAGCTGCGGGGATCGCGGAGCTTGTAGCGAACGCGAACAACGATGAGTATTCCCACATCCTTGCCACCCAGGATTGGCACATTGATCCGGGCTCACACTTTTCCGAGAACCCGGACTTTGTAGATACCTGGCCGGTCCACTGCGTCGCAGATTCAGAAGGGGCCGCGCTTCGTGCGCCGCTGGACGCGCACAGCAACAAGATTGATGCCTTCTTCCGCAAGGGGGCGTTTACGGCCGCCTATTCGGGCTTTGAGGGCCGTGTGGGTGATGTTGAGGCTGGTGCCCTACTCGCGGACTATTTGCGCGCTGAGGGCATTGACACCATCGACGTGGTTGGCATCGCCACCGATCACTGCGTTCGCGCCACGGTCCTGGACGGGCTGAAGGAAGGTTTCACCGTGCGGGTGCTGCCGGAGCTTTGCTCGCCTGTCGACGCCGCACGTGGCCAAGCCGCACTCACCGAGATGCAAGTGGCCGGCGCGGAAATCGTGGACTAACCGGCAGCTTGCAGCTGCTCCATCTCGCGCATCTCAGCGGTTTGCACCGCAATCATCTCTTTCGCCATCTTCTTCAGGGGGGCGTATCCGCCGTTGTCCACTTCGCCTTGCGTCATCGCGATGACATCGGCATGGTGGTGGTGCATCATCTCAAGAAACTCTGCTCGAAGCTCATCGCCGGAAAGGTTGCGGAACGCTTCAAGCTGCGAGGGGATGAACATGCCGTTGGCAATGTGGTGGGAGTGAAGCTCCATGTCGTCTTCGATCCCCCACTCGTCGGCCCACGCGAGCATCTGCTCGTTCTCCCGCTCCTGGCCTTCCTTAATACGCTGCGCGAGGTCACGAACAGCTGGGTCTTCCACATCGGAGGCGAGCAACACATCGGACATTTCGATGGCCTGATCGTGGTGCGGGACCATCATGCCAATAAAGTGCACGTCAACGTCGTTCGGGGTGCCATCGCCGCCAGCGTCGCTGCGGAATCGGGGAGCAACAAACAACGCCGCCAGTACAAGCAGTGCGATTGCCAGGATGGCGATGACTGCGGTGTACGGGCGGCGCGGAGAATGGCTTTTGGTCATACCTGTTGATCTTAGCGTTGAGCCAGCAGGCGCTGCAGCTCCTTGAGCTCGTTCTTGCGCTTGCGGCTGTTGAAGAACTTAATGCTCAGCAACGCGGCAACACCCACTGCGATGCCACCGATAACCTTCTGCACAGTCTCATCCTGCAGAAGGTTCTTCGCCTGGCCCTTTGCGTTGTCTGCAAGCGCAGAGGGGTTTGCGCGATCTGCCAACTCATCCAAAGTGCTGGCGAGCTGGGTGCGAGTACGAGCAAGCTCGCGCTCAATGTCGTTGATGTCACGTGCCACGGGTAAAACTCCAATCAAAACTTCTCAGTACTGCGAACCACACTAATAGAAAAACGTGTAAAACGGAGAGGCATGACTGAGCAGATTCGACTTGAAGCAGGCGACACCGCCCCAGCATTCACCCTGACCAATGACCGTGGCGAGGAAGTCTCGCTGGCTGATTACGCAGGAAAGCGCGTCATCGTCTACTTCTACCCCCGCGCCAACACTCCCGGCTGCACCACCGAGGCCTGCGATTTTACCAATGAGTGGTCCGCGTTTGCCGACGCTGACGTGGCCGTTGTGGGCATCTCCCCCGACAAGCCGGAAGCACTGGCAAAGTTCCGCGCTGATCACGATCTGAAGGTGGAGCTGCTCTCCGACCCGTCGAAGGACGTGCTGCGCGCATGGGGTGCGTTTGGTGAGAAGAACAACTACGGCAAGATCGTCGAAGGTGTGATTCGCTCCACGTTCCTGGTTAACGACGGCAAAATCGAACAGTCCCAGTACAACGTCCGCGCCGCCGGCCACGTTGGCCGCATCCTGCGCGACTGGGGTATCTAACCAGCGTCTCGCTGGCATTTCGCCAGCTAAACACCGGCACTTCGCCAGCGTTTAGCTGGCGTACGTGGTGCGCCCGGAGAGACTTGAACTCTCACGCCCTAAGGCACTGGAACCTAAATCCAGCGCGTCTGCCAATTCCGCCACGGGCGCATGCCTTTGACACTCTACACCGCTTTGGCGTTTGGCCCCGCACCGCACGGGGGTAAGGTGTGGGGTATGAATGAGCAACCAGAGCAACCGCGTCAACGTGTGCGCGTACGCGCCTGGCACATTCTCCTCTTGATCGCCGCGGTGATCACCACAATCCTGCTGGCGAACTGGCAGTGGCAGCGCTACCAATCCGGCACTGGCACCTTCCAGAACTTGGGATACGCCTTGCAGTGGCCGTTCTTCGGCGCGTTTTTTGTCTACGCGTATCGCACCGGCATCCGGATGGAAAACGAAAAGATCGACGCCATCAATGCCGGCAAAGCGTTGGAGGACATGTACGAGGCCGATATTGCAAAGTACGGCGCAGACTCTTCGGCCGCTGGCCCTAAAGCGATTGATGAGTCCTTCTTGCCCGAACGCCCGCACCTCGACATTGACGAATACAACGAGTTGTTAACGCCGCAGCGTCGGCACCAACCAGACCCCGAGAAAGGCACTTCATGACTGAGCCGACACAGCAGCCCATTCAGGCTGAGCAACCCCGCATTCACCCGGAGCGTCAACGCCGCGTGCGCACTGCGCTGAACCTGTTTTCGGCAGCGGCGTGGCTCACCGGTGTGCTGCTGCTCTTGTTGGTGCTGCGCATGATCCTGGAGTACGGCTTCCACATGGATGTTGCGGCCCTGGCGTGGGTGGCACGCGTGCACGGTCTTGCGTACGTGCTGTTTTTGATGACGTCGCTAAACCTGGGCACCACCGCCCGCTGGCCAGCGGCAACCTGGGTGGTTACCGCCATTTCTGGCGTGGTGCCGTTCTTGTCGTTTGTGGTGGAAGCGAAGCGTCGTAAAGAAGTGAAGCAGACCTTCCAGCTTTAAGACGCAATACCGCAACGCCCGCCCCCGCGAAACTGTGGGAGCGGGCGTTTTTCACTTCCGCATTCAGTCTTACGTACGGCCAGTCTTACGTGCTGCCAGTCTTACGTCCTGCGTGGCTTCCCCCCAGCGCCGCTTCCCCACCGCCGGAATGACCGGCCGGCGGACAGCGTCCAAACGCAGATATGCAGGGGAAGATATGCAGGAGCAATGGTCAGAGCGTTTTTTCAATAAGCACCCCGTTAATGAAAAAAGCCCGTGACCTGCAGACCTGCATATCTTCCCCTGCATATTTGTTGAAAGCGGCCAGCCGGGCGCGGCGGACACGGCGAGCACGGCCAGTCGGCGCGGCGGTCGCGGCGGCGGGGACCAGCGCTAGGCCAGCCCTAGAGCAACGCCGCAATATGCGGTGCAAGCAGCCGCAACGCCTGCCCCCTGTGGGAGCGGGCGTTTTTCTCTTCCGCGGTCAGCTCTGCGGAGGAACGGCCGTCGGCGTCGTTAGGTGCAAACAGCGGGTCGTAGCCAAAGCCGTTCTCGCCACGCGGGGTGTACAGCAGCTGGCCCTCCCAGCGCCCTTCAGCGGTGAACTCCCGCAGCTCTTCGGCAGCACCCGCACCGGCACCAGCCTCAGCCTCAGCACCCGCACCGGCACCCGCCCCCACACCGGCACCGGCATCCGCACCCGCACCAGAACCTGGCACCACCAGCGCACAGCAGGACACAAACGCCGCGGCACGCTGCTCGATGTCCTCCATCTGGGCGAGCAGGAGGCGGTTGTTCGCTTCATCATCGCCATGCGCACCCGACCAGCGCGCAGACAACACCCCCGGCATGCCACCCAGGGCATCCACGCTCAGACCGGAATCGTCCGCCACGCACGCATACCCTGTGGCACGTGCGCCCGCCCGGGCCTTGATCAAGGCATTCTCGGCGAAGGTGAGGCCGGTTTCGCGTGGTTCGGGGTAGGCGGTGACGTCAGCAAGCGAAAGAAGCTCCACACCACGAATATCCAGATCTTGAAGCACCTGGTCTAACTCGCGGAGCTTCTTCGCGTTCCCGGAGGCTACGAGCAGCTTCACAGGCCAAGCGCCTCTCGCTGCGCGCGGATCAGCTCGTTACAGCCCTTTTCTGCCACATCCAGCATCTGGTTGAGCTCGTCGCGGCCGAACAGGCCGTGTTCGCCGGTGCCCTGGATCTCCACGAAGTTGCCGCCTTCCTGCATCACCACATTCAGGTCAACCTCCGCGCGGGAGTCCTCGACGTAGGGGAGGTCGAGGCAGACGTGGCCGTCGATAATCCCGGCGCTGACTGCCGCAATCGGGGCCAGAAGCGGCTCGCCCGGAACCACCCCACGCTCTTTCAGCACGTTGATCGCATCCGCCAACGCCACATACGCGCCGGTAATGGATGCGGTGCGGGTACCACCGTCAGCCTGCAGCACGTCACAGTCAATCTGGATGGTGTTCTCCCCCAGCTGGCTCAGATCCACCGCAGCGCGCAGCGAACGTCCCACCAGACGGGAAATCTCGTGCGTGCGGCCCTTGACCTTGCCACGCATGGACTCACGCGGCATACGCTCATGCGTCGCGGCCGGCAGCATGGAGTACTCCGCAGTCAGCCACCCCTCGCCAGAATCCTTCTTAAAACGCGGCACGCCCTCTTCCACAGAAGCCGTACACATCACGCGAGTGTTACCAAACTCCACGAGCACGCTGCCCGCCGGGTTGGAGGTAAAACCGCGGGTGATGCGAACCGGACGCATTTCATCAAACGCGCGGCCATCCGCGCGCGTAAACAAAGCTGGATCAGTCATGCGACCCAGCCTAACTCACACGGTGAATTCCGCCCCCGCCTCACCAAGCACAATCGGACCATCAAACTGCGTGCGAGCAGCCTCCAGGGTGGCCTGCTTATCACTCCACGGCTGGATGTGCACCAACACCAGCTTCTTCACCCCGGCTTCACGCGCAATGCGGCCGGCTTCCTCACCGGACAAGTGCATGCCCTCCGGCTGTCCCTCAGCCGAAGGCCCCCAGGCAGCCTCACACAAAAACAGGTCCGCACCCTGAGCTGCTTTGACTAGGGACGCCGTATAGCCGCTATCGCCCGAATACGTCAGCACTGCACCAGTGGCGTTGTCTTGGACACGCAACGCATGCGACTCTTCAGCGGGATGCTCCACCGCAAACGGCGTAATAGTCACGCCTTCGAATGTGACGGCTTGGTGCTCCTGCCACACGCCAACATCAAACGTATCCGTGATGTCAGTTGGTTTATCCGGCCCATCAGCACCCAGTTGGCCAATAAAATCCGCGGTAAAACTCGGCCCATACATCCGGTTCTTCCCCACCGCCGGGCGCTCCGGGTGGTAACGACGCCACACCAACAACGACGCCGTGTCCGAGCAATGATCCGCATGCAAGTGAGAAAACGTCACGTGCGCTGCCGACGGATCAAAGCCCAGGTTACGAAGCCCAGCAAGCGCACCCGGCCCCAAATCCATCACGACGTCCGGGTTGCCCTCAGTGGACACCACGTACGAAGATCCGGGATTGCCCGGCGCGCCCAAGCTTCCAGAGCAACCGATGATGGTCAACTTCATGGATGACACTGTACTAGGTACGCATGACTTCAGCGCTGCACGGCATGAATACGCGGGCCCAAAATACGTTCCGCAAGTTGGTCGAATTTCTCCGGATCGCCGGTGGACTCAAACACGCGAGTCGGTGCGGCAGCGCGGCCTGCTCCCGTGCCGGCTTCGGCGAGCATGTCCTGCTCAGTCAGCACACGCAGCACGTCCTTGGAGGTTTCCTCGGCAGAGCTGACTAGCGTCACGCCGTCTCCAATAGCCAGCTGAATCACGCCAGACAGCAACGGGTAGTGCGTACACCCAAGCACAAGGGTGTCCACGCCGGCTGCCTGCAGCGGTTCAAGGTAGCCCTGCGCCACACCAAGGATCTGGCGGCCGGAGGTGATACCGCGCTCCACAAACTCCACAAATGCTGGACACGCCGCGGCCGTGACCTCTACCGACGGGTTGAGTGCGAACAGGTCCTGGTACACCCCGGAGGTAATCGTGGCCTGGGTGCCAATCACGCCGACCTTGCCGTTGCGGGTCGTGGCCATGGCGCGGCGCACCGCCGGCTGGATGACTTCGACGACGGGAACGTTGTAGCGCTCCCGTGCGTCATGAAGAAAGGCGGCCGTAGCGGTGTTGCAGGCGATCACCAGCATCTTGCAGCCGCGTTCTACAAGCTCGTCGCTGATGCGCTGGGCGTGGGCACGCACGTCTGCAAGCGGCTGCGGGCCGTACGGGGCGTGCGCGGTATCGCCGATGTAAATCATGGACTCATGCGGCAACTGATCCATCACCGCGCGCGCAACGGTGAGTCCGCCAACGCCGGAGTCAAAAATCCCGATCGGGGCTTGCGCATCCACAGTGCCCACAGTGTCCACAGCTTCTACCACCGGATTCACCTAACGCCTTTGGTTACCAAACGGGTTCTGCTGGTACGGCATCTGCACCGGTTGCTGGGCGTTTTTCAGTTGCTGCTTCTCCAGTTGCTTGCGCTGGCGCTTCATCACCAGTGCTGGCGGGTCATCAGAGGTGATGATCATCGCAGCAACTGCACCACCAATCGCACCGAACAGGTGCGCCTGCCAGCTCACTCCCGGGTTGCCTGGGAACATGCCCCACACCAAACCGGAGTACAGGAAACCAAGGATGACACCCAACGCAATCTGCTGGCCGGAACGGTTAAAGAAGCCGCGCACAATCAGGTACGCCAGCCAGCCGTAGACAAGGCCGGATGCACCGACGTGGTTGGTGCCAATGCCGCCAAACAGCCACGTCCCAAGCCCACCGATAATCACCACAAAAGCTGTGACCTCCCAGAACACACGCTTGCCGGAGTAGCCCACAAGGTACGCGAAAATCGCACCCGGCACGGTGTTGCCCAAAATGTGGTCCAGACTGCCGTGCAGCAGCGGGGAGGTGAAGATAAACGGCAGTGACGGCACGTCCAGCGGGTGAATGCCCATGTAGAGCAAGTTTCCGCCGAAGACGATCGAGTTGATGATAAACACCACCCAGATGGACAGCACATATAGCGCCGCAAAGCGCAGGCCTGTGCGGCGTTGCGCCTTGCGTTTGCTCTTCGGCTGGCCGAACTGTGGCCCAGGCTGGCCAGGCTGGCCGGGCTGCCCAGGCAGTCCAGGCTGGCCCTGGTAGAAGGCAGGCATCTGAGTTTCTGGGTGGCTAAACGGCCGCTGGAACGGTTTGCCGTAGCCGGGCTGGCCGGTGGGTCCGTAGCCCCAGCCGGGCGGGGTGTGGTGCTGGTTGTGATTCATCGTGGGCCAGCTTAGCTGGCTACCTCACGCCACGCCCGCACCCCATAGGCAGGCTCTGCGTGCATCACCGCGTTCACAATTGCGGTTTCCACACACGTCGCGGCAGCTTCACCAAGAGCCATATGCTTCTCGACGTCCACGTTAACCCCCACACCCCCCACACCGTCCCCACCCACGGACACCGCAAACAACGTGTCTCCGTCTAGGGGTGAATGCGCCGGTCGCACGGCGCGCGCAATCCCGTCGTGGCCGGTCATGGCCAGGCGTTTCAGGTGCGCTTTGTCCAACGGCGCATCAGTGGCAATCACGCCGATGGTGGTGTTCAGCTTCGGCATCGGGCGTTTGAGCTGAGCAAACGCCTCGGTGTCCACGGCTGGTTTGGACGGGTCGCCGTAGAACAACCCGGTGTTCGGATCAATCACGGAGCCAACCGGGTTGGCCACGATGAACGCGGCCACGGTGTACTCCCCAACTTTTTGCTGCGCAACGCCGAAGCCGCCGCGCAGCACACCTGCGGTTGCGCCGCAGCCCGCCCCCACACTGCCGGAAACCCAGCCGCGGGCCAGGTCGCCCTGCTGGCTCTCCAGGGCAGCGCGCACAGCCGCCGCACCATCAGCAGCTACGGGGCGGTGCGCGGGATCGCCCACCACCAGATCAAAAATCACCGCCGCCGGCACGATGGGCACCACAGGTCCGTTGGGCACCTCATCACCAAACACCCGGAAACCCCGCCCGTGCTTTTCTAACTCCCCCATCGCACCGTCTGCAGCCGCCAGACCAAACGCAGAGCCGCCGCACAACAAAATCGCGCCGACCTTCTCCACCGTGTTGTACGGCTCCAACAGGTCAGTCTCACGCGTCCCCGGGCCACCGCCCCGGACGTCTACTGCCGCGCGCATGCCCTCTGGGTCCACGGGGACAATCGCTGTCACACCCGTATCGCCTAAGGATTGGTGGCCGATGGAAAGGGGCAACGAGACGTCCATAAGCAACAAGCCCTATCTAGTCCAACATTGCTTCCAGCAAGGAGTCCTGGCACACCGCCAACCAGTCCATCAGCAACTGGCGGTTCTCCTGGGCGCGCTCCGTGCCCGACGTATCCTCAGACACGTACAAACGCAGGTCATTGAGCGCCGCGACGAACCGTGGGGCGTCCTCCTGATCAATGGTCACCTCAACCCCACCAGTGGGGCCAAGTACCTCATTGACCACCTGCAGGTTCTCAAGCTTCGACTTAATAATGTCGTTCTCGTGCAGGCTGCGAAGCAGGCCGTTATCCCCGTCGAACTCCTGGTCCGCCTCCAGCTCAAAGTCCGGCAGCAAACGCGCCAAACGTGGATCCTCCGGTGCCTCCGTATGGCCTGTGGAGACACCCATCATCTCCGCAAACTCATCCTTCGGCGCGGACTGGGCGCGCCCAATTAACGCCTCAGCAACTGTAGCCGTCAGGTTGCCTATCAACTCACGCTCAAGCGGATCAAAACGGGTGGTGAACTTCACGCCGGAGCGCAACAACCCCTTCTTCCTACGCCATGCTTCCATGATCTACCCCGCCTGCTGCATGGTTGCCCACAAACCGTGCGTGTGCAGCTTCTTCACGTCGGTTTCTACCTTGTCCTTCTCGCCCGAAGACACCACGGCCTTGCCCTCGGTGTGCACCTGCATCATCAACTCGGTGGCACGCTTGCGGTCATAGCCCAACACGGTTTGGAACACGTAGGCCACGTAACTCATCAGATTCACCGGGTCATCCCAGACGATGCACATCCACGGCAGGTTCTCGCTCGTGGTCACCTCAACCTCAATCGCCTCATCAAGCTCGGGCGAAGCGAGCGGGGAGGATGCACGCACCGACTTCGGGTTCGTCGCATTGGAGTGTGTCATGGGTTTCATGGCTCCACAGCGTACCCGAGCGGTCACACAAACAGCACCGCATGACCACTGCAAGGCCACCGGATGACCACCGCATGACCGCCGTGTGCTCGCTGTGTGCCTGCCGAGGGTAGCCTTGAACACCATGACCGAACAGACGCCGCAGCGTGTAAGCGATTACCGTAGCTCCACGTGCAATGAATCCACTGCGTTTCTTACAGACATGTATGAGCTGACCATGCTCGACGCCGCGCTGCAGGACGGCACCGCCTTCCGCCAGTGTGCGTTTGAGGTGTTCACCAGGCGCCTGCCAGCGGAGCGTCGCTACGGAGTGGTCGCTGGTACCGCGCGTGTGATCGACGCGATCACAAGCTTCCGTTTCACAGAAGAGCAGATCGCCTCTGCACCTTTCCTTTCGGACGCAGCGAAACAGTACCTGCGCGACTACACCTTCACCGGCGATATTGATGGCTACCGTGAGGGCGACCTGTACTTCCCCTACTCCCCCATCCTGACGGTGCGCGGCACGTTCGCCGAGTGCGTCATTTTGGAAACCGTCATCTTGTCCATCTTCAACTCGGACTCTGCGGTGGCCTCTGCAGCTTCACGCATGGTGTCTGCGGCAGACGGCAAGCCGATTATTGAGATGGGTTCGCGCCGCACCCACGAGCTGGCTGCGGTCAGCGCGGCACGTGCAACCTACATCGCGGGCTTTGACGCGACGTCCAACATGGAGGCGTCCCACCGTTACGGCATCCCGGCATCCGGTACCGCCGCGCACGCGTGGACACTGCTGCACGTGGATGAAAACGGCCAGCCGGACGAAAAGGCCGCGTTCAAGGCACAAATTGACGCCGCCGGTGTGGATACCACGCTGCTGGTGGACACCTTCGACATCACCAAGGGTGTGGAAAATGCCCTTGAGGTTGCAGGCACCGACCTGGGTGCGGTGCGTATTGACTCAGGCGATCTGGGCATCGTGTCACGCCGCGTACGCAAGCAGCTGGATGAGGCAGGCGCGTTTAACACCCGCATCATCGTCTCGTCTGATTTGGATGAGTTCACTATTGCTGGGCTTCGTAGTGACCCGGTTGATGGCTTTGGCGTTGGCACGTCTGTAGTCACCGGCTCCGGCGCACCGACTGCTGGCCTGGTGTACAAGCTGGTGGAGGTTGAAGGCCACGCTGTGGCAAAGCGCTCCTCCGGCAAACGCACCTACGGCGGCGCGAAGACTGCGCTGCGTGCCTACCGTGCGTCTGGCGTTGCTGTCGGCGAGGTGATTCTGCCTTTGGGTTCAGACGTTGAGCGCAAGCCCAACCTGGACTACCAGGAGCTGACGGTGCCAATGATTCGCGGCGGCAAGGTTGTAGACGCAGACTTTGATCTGGAATCCGCACGTTCCCTGCACGCCCAGGCTCGTACGACCCTGCCGTGGGAAGGCCTGGCCCTTTCGCGCGGTGAGGCCGCGATCCCGACCAAGTTTGTCGGTTTCCCGGAGCCGGCCGAGTAAGCGTGGCTTCAGGCGAGAAGACGAGCGACCAGCCGCTGAGCCAAACCACCGAGGACCTGCTTGCCGCAGCGGTGGAAGCCATCGGCGGCGCTACACGTGAAGGCCAGCTGGCCATGGCGCAGGCGGTGACCCGTGCGTTTGATACGCAGCGTCACTTGGCGGTGCAGGCTGGCACTGGCACCGGTAAGTCCCTGGCGTACCTGGTGCCCGCGTTTTTGCACGCCCAGCGCACCGGCAGCACCGTGGTGGTGTCCACCGCGACGATTGCGCTGCAGCGCCAGTTGGTGGAGCGCGACCTGCCCCGGCTTGCAGACGCCCTGGAGCCACTCATGGAGCGCCGCCCCACCTTTGCCATCCTCAAAGGCCGAAACAACTACGCCTGCCTGCATAAACTTGCGCTTGATAGCGATGCACCGGAGGCGCTGATTGAAGAAGATAACCTCTCACGCATTGGTAAAGAGGTCAAGCGTGTGGCCGAGTGGGCGCAGGAAACTGAGACCGGTGACCGCGATGACTTAAGCCCCGGCGTGAGCGATCTTGTGTGGCGCCAGGTGTCTGTCACCTCTGCCGAATGCCTGGGCGCAGTCCGCTGCCCGCACGGCGAATCCTGCTTTGCGCAACTTGCCCGGGAGGAAGCCGGCAAGGTGGACGTGGTGGTAACCAACCACGCGCTGCTAGCCATTGATGCTCTCTCTGAGGTCAACATCCTTCCCGAGCACTCGGCGGTGGTGATCGATGAGGCCCATGAGCTTGACGGCCGTATTACTTCTGTTGCCACCAACGTGATCTCTGGTCGAGCCCTGACCTTAGCGGCGCGTCGCGCCGGCAAGCTCGGTGCGGACAAAGCTGTCCTCGAGGACGTGGTGGATGACGTCAACGCCGCTTTAGCCATTGAGGAGCCCGGGCGTTGGGAAACCATCACCCCACCGGCCCGCGCCGCGTTTGAGGGCCTTTCACGCGCCCTGTCGCGCACGCGCATGGCCATCGGGGATGCCCCACCCGGCGAGTCCGAGAATGACCCTGAGAAGTTCGCCGAACGCGGCAACCTGAGAAACCACCTTGGGGAGCTCGAGGACGCTGTGGATCGCATCCTGTCCGTGTTTGATGAGGATGACCCCGCCAAGCACCGCGACGTGGTGTGGCTAACCCGCAACGAGCGCGATGATGATGCTGTGTCGGTCGCGCCGCTGTCAGTGGCTCCTTTGTTGAGCACCTCGCTTTTCGACGCCACACCCGTCGTCCTCACCTCCGCCACCTTGACCGTTGGCGGCAACTTCAACGCCATGGCGGCAGCGTGGGGGCTTCCCGAGGGTTCCTGGGACCACCTGGATGCTGGTACGCCGTTTAACCCAAGGAAGTCCGGCATTCTCTACACCGCCAAGCACTTGCCAACGCCTGGCCGCGAGGGGCTTTCACCACAGACGTTGGATGAGATAGCTGAGCTGATCACCGCAGCCGGTGGGCGCACACTCGCGCTGTTTTCCTCACGCAAGGCCGCTGAGCAAGCCGCCAAAGAGACGCGCAAGCGTTTACCCTTCGACATTTTCTTGCAAGGCGAGGACACCACCGGCGCATTGGTGGACAAGTTTGCCAAGTCCGAAAACTCGTGCCTGTTTGGCACGTTGACGTTGTGGCAGGGCGTGGATGTGCCCGGCTCGTCGTGCTCCTTGGTCATCATTGACCGCATCCCATTCCCCCGCCCCGACGACCCGCTGCTGCAGGCACGTGCGGCCGCCGCGGATGCCGCTGGCCGCAGCGGTTTCATGGAGGTCTCTGCAACGCACGCTGCGCTGCTGCTCGCCCAAGGCACAGGCCGGCTATTGCGTTCCGTGCATGACAAGGGCGTTATCGCGGTGTTAGACAACCGCCTGGTGACGAAGCGCTACGGTGCATTCCTACGCAAGTCGTTGCTGCCCTACTGGGAGACCACAGACCCGGATGTGGTGCGCGGCGCGTTGCGGCGCCTCGTTGCAAGCTAGCCAGCTAGCCCTGCCCGCTAGCCCTGCCCGCGTACCTACCCAGCCGGCGGCACAGCCACCACCGTGGTGGAACCCGGTGCGACTTCCGTAAAGCCCGCGTCTTGCACCGGCACCGCGCCCGGCGTGTTGCACGCTTGCGAAAACTCGACGCCGTCCACTTCACGCACGTTGAGCGCGAACCCTTGCTCGGCCCACGCGTGTGCGCTGTTTAGCGGCAGCGCCGCTGCGTAGAGCATGGCGGCGTGCCCCACCTGGGCAGCGGCCTTGCCCAAGGACATGTGCAGGGTGGAGTTGATGTAGATGGTGGGCACGTTGGCGTCGACAAGCAAAAGCTCCGACTGCTCTACATCGGTGCCCTTGATCTGCAGCTTAGAAATGGCATGGGGCACCTCCGCGACGCTGGAGGGCACGAACGCGCGCACCGACCCCACCGTCACGCCAGGTAGCGCCTGTACGTCATCCCAGGCCTTACCGCGGGCGCGGCGGGCTACTTTCCGGATGCGGTGGTCATACCAACGTCCGAGCCCGTCACGCCAAAACCCTAGCTCTCCTGCCCTCGGATCCAAGCACACGGCCACCGTTGCCTTCGCTGCATCTACCAGCACCTGGTTACGCGAAGGCGGATCCACCTTCGGCAGGTGAATTACCAACTGCATCGCCTGGACTGTCGAGGGATCATCCGGGTCCTCGGTGCGCTGCCTGTAGTCCGTCCGGGTTTCCGCCAGCAGGCGATGCGCCGCGGCAAACGCCTCACTCGGCTGCGTCACAGCTGCGGCGGCTGGGAATCAACGCCGCTGGCCTCGTTGAAGGTGTCGATCTCTTCACGCGGGATACCCAGCATGTAAAGCACCTCATCCAAGAACGGATGGTTAACCGAAGCGTCCGCAACTTCCTTCAGCGCTGGCTTCGCATTAAACGCAATGCCAAGGCCCGCGCGCGAAAGCATGTCGATGTCATTGGCACCATCGCCCACGGCGACTGTCTGCGCCATGGTCAGCCCGGAATCCGCAGCGAAGACCTCAAGGAAATTCGCCTTCGCCTCACGGTCCACAACATCACCGATGACGCGGCCGGTCAGCTTGCCGTCCACAATCTCCAAGGTGTTGGCCCGAACGTAATCAAGCTCCAGCTCCTCGGCCAGATCCTCTAGTACCTGGATAAAGCCGCCGGAGACCACCGCAGTGCGATACCCCATCGAGTTCAACGTGCGAATGGTGGTGCGCGCACCCGGCGTCAGCTGGATCTCTGCAGCAACCTCATCGATCACGGAAGCGTCCAAGCCCGCCAAGGTCTTCACACGCTCACGCAGCGACTCTTCGAAATCAAGCTCGCCCCGCATCGCACGCTCCGTCACGGCAGCAACCTCTGCTTCACGGCCGGCGTGCGCCGCGAGCATCTCAATGACCTCGCCGGTGATCAACGTGGAATCACAGTCAAAGCACACAAGACGCTTCGCCCGGCGGTGTAGCCCCGCGTGCTCCATAGCCAAGTCGATCCCCTGCTTAGCGGACAGCTCCGCCAGAGCCCTGCGGATCTTCTTTCCGTCGCCCGGAGTGTAATCCGGCACCGTAATGCGGAACTCCAGGCCGGTCAGCGGGTACTGCGCAATGCCGCGGATGACGTTGATGTTGGCGCCGAAAGATGCCAGGGCCGCACCCAAGCGTGAGACGTTCTCCGCCGTTAGCGGGTTACCCAAGGCAACAACAACGTGAGTGGATTTTTCGCGTGAGCCCTTCGCTACAGCCTCGCCGGTTTCGATCGCGACGACCTGGCCGAAGTCAAACAGTGCACTGCGCAGATCACGCTCAAGGTCCGAAAGCACGTCTGGGTTCATGCCCACAAGGGCTGCAAGGTGGAGGCGTCCGCGGAAGTTGGTCTGCTCCACATCCAGCAGCTGCACCTCATGGCTGGCGAGTGCCGCGAAGAACTCTGCGGACACGCCCGGCTTGTCCGGACCAGAGGTGCTAATGACGGCCCTTTTCAGACCTGTCTGTAGGGCAATTTCAAGAGGCTTCATAGCGCGGACACTAACACAATGAAGCCCCCCATCTGTCGATGAGGGGCTTCATTGTTGTAATCAGTCAGGTCGCGCGACGTATAGCGCAGCAGGCCTACTTCTCAGCGCCAACCGTGGCAGCTTGGCTTTCGCCCTTCCAGGTAGCCGGCGTGTCAGTGGAGTGGCCGGTGTGTGCCTCGCGGCGCAGGGTCTCCACCATGTGCGGGTAGTGCAGCTCGAAGGCCGGGCGCTCGGAGCGGATACGCGGCAGGGAGGTGAAGTTGTGGCGCGGCGGCGGGCAGGAGGTAGCCCACTCGAGGGAGTTGCCGTAGCCCCACGGATCGTCCACAGTGACGATCTCACCGTAGCGCCAGGACTTGAACACGTTCCAGATGAACGGCAGCATACCGATACCCAGGATCAGGGAGCCGACCGTGGAGATCTGGTTCAGCAGCGTGAAGCCGTCGGTGTCCAGGTAGTCAGCGTAGCGGCGCGGCATACCCATGTTGCCCAGCCAGTGCTGAACAAGGAAGGTTGCGTTGAAGCCGATGAAGACCAGCCAGAAGGAGATCTTGCCCAGGCGCTCATCCAGCATGCGGCCCGTCATCTTCGGGAACCAGAAGTGGACACCAGCGATGGTGGAGAACACCACGGTGCCGAAGAGGGTGTAGTGGAAGTGAGCAACCACGAAGTAGGAGTCATGCAGCTGGAAGTCCAGCGGCGGGGAAGCCAGCATAATACCGGTCAGACCACCGAAGAGGAAGGTGAACAGGAAGCCCATCGCCCACAGCATCGGGGAATCGAAGGTGATGCGGCCGTTCCACATGGTGCCAACCCAGTTGAAGAACTTCACACCGGTCGGAACCGAGATCAGGAACGTCATGAACGAGAAGAACGGCAGCAGAACCGCACCGGTTGCGAACATGTGGTGTGCCCACACAGCCATGGACAGACCCGCAATAGCCAGGGTTGCAAAGACCAGGCCGATGTAGCCGAAGATCGGCTTACGGGAGAACACCGGGATGACCTCAGAGATCACACCGAAGAACGGCAACGCCAGGACGTACACCTCAGGGTGGCCGAAGAACCAGAACAGGTGCTGCCACAGAATCGCACCACCGTTAGCGGTGTCGTAGATGTGGCCGCCCAGCAGACGGTCATACAGAACACCCAGAGCAGCAGCAAGCAGCAGCGGGAAGATCATCAGAGCGATGATCGAGGTGATGAACACCGTCCAAGTGAAGATCGGCATACGGAACATGGTCATGCCCGGAGCACGCATGGTCAGCACCGTGGTCAGCATGTTGATAGCGGAAGCAACGGTACCGATACCGGTTGCACCCACACCAACGATCCACAGGTTCGCGGACACAGACGGCGTGTGCGTTGCGTCAGCCAGCGGCATGTACATGGTCCAACCGAAGTCAGCAGCACCACCCGGGGTGAGGAAGCCAGCGAGGAACGCGACGATACCCACCTGGGTGATCCAGAAACCGAAGGAGTTCAGACGCGGGAACGCCACATCCGGAGCACCAATCTGCAGCGGCAGAACGTAGTTAGCAAAACCCCAAACGATCGGGGTACCGAACGCCAACAGCATCACTGTGCCGTGCATGGTGAACAGCTGGTTGAACTGCTCGTTGGACAGGAACTGCAGGCCCGGGCTAAACAGCTCAAGGCGCAGCAGCAAGGCCATCAGACCACCGAGGAAGAACCAGATGAAGGACATAATGATGTAGATAATGCCCAGTTCTTTGTGGTCCGTCGTGGTCATCATTTTGTAAAGCTTGGAACCACGACGGGCATTACCCGTTGGTTCCGGACGAGTCGGCGGGACATAGTTGTCCAGCCTTGGCGCCACAGCGGTCATACGATCCTCCTGACTCGGGCTTTATGCAAAAAGCCACTTAAGGTACCGAATCATCGTAACGATTAGCACATGAAATTGCCAGCCATCACAGGCAAGCTATGCGGCAGAGTCTAGTCCTTCCCCGCCCCCGGCGGGCCGAATTGAACGTGACCCCGGCCATACCCCCAGCTCACCTTGAAACGAACAACGCCGCGCGCAACCCTCCACAGCAATGCTCGGGGTTCACCCGATTGGGGGTTACACGCGACGTCGATAAGCAAAAGCTCTTTAAAAATCCCAGTCGTCGTCCTGGGTATCCTCCGCCTTACCAATGACATACGACGAGCCAGAGCCCGAGAAGAAGTCATGGTTCTCGTCCGCATTTGGAGCAAGCGAAGCCAAAATAGCCGGCGACACCCGAGTCTCATCCGCCGGGAAGAGGCCCTCATAACCGAGGTTGTTCAGCGCCTTGTTCGCGTTGTAGCGCAGGAAGCGCTTCACGTCCTCGGTCCAGCCAAGCGGATCGTAGATGTCTTCGGTGTACTGGATCTCGTTCTCGTACAGGTCGTAGAGGATATCGAAGGCGTACTCCTTAAGTTCCTCCTGGCGCTCCGGGGACTCGTCGCGCAGGCCGACCTGGTACTTGTAACCAATGTAGTAACCGTGCACCGCCTCATCACGGATGATCAGGCGAATAATGTCCGCAGTGTTGGTCAGCTTCGAGTGCACCGACCAGTTCAAGGGCAGGTAGAAACCAGAGTAGAAGAGGAACGACTCCAGCATAACGGAGGCGACCTTCTTCTTCATTGGGTCGTCGCCACGGTAGTAGGACTCGACAATCTTCGCCTTGCGCTGCACCTCTTTGTTTTCTTCCGTCCAGCGGAACGCGTCGTTAATCTGCGGGGTGGACGCCAGCGTCATGAAAATGTTCGAGTACGACTTCGCATGCACCGACTCCATGAACGCAATGTTCGTATAGACGGCCTCTTCGTGCAGCGTCTTCGCGTCCGGCAGCAGCGATACCGCGCCGACGGTGCCCTGCAGCGTATCCAACAGCGTCAGGTTTGCGAACACGCGCATCGTGGAAAGCTGCTCGTCATCATTGAGCGTGTTCCAGCTCGGAATGTCATTGGACACGGGAATCTTCTCCGGCAGCCAGAAGTTACCCGTGAGGCGATCCCACACCTCAAGGTCCTTCTCATCAGGGATTTCGTTCCAGTTAATCGCCTTCATCGGCTCCGGGTGGGCCGCGACATACGCGTCATAATCACCGTCTTGGACAACAGACTGCAGGTTTTCCTCTTGGCTCATGCAGCTCATCCTACCCCAGACAGCTCATGCAGAGCGCACCGCGTTTACAGAGATCAAACCCCCACTATTTGGGCGAAGAGAGATGATCATTAAACTATTAGGCGATCAATATCACCCGCAATATCACCCGTATGCGACGGAGGTTTGTTCCCATGTCAGTTGCACGAGAGACGACCGCAGAGCCGCTTCTTTCTGCAGTTCTTGACACACTTGGCGGAGAAATTGTCTCCGGCGCCAAGTCAGAGGGTGAAACTTTTACGCTCCAAGACATCTCCACCCGATTCGGCATCTCGCGGACGGTTGCGCGTGAAGCGATGCGCGCTTTGGAGCAGCTTGGGCTCGTTTCTTCTTCACGACGTGTGGGTATCCGCGTCCTTCCAGCCTCCCGCTGGGCAGTCTTCGACCGCTCCGTTATCGCATGGCGCCTAGCCAGCGACACGCAACGCGCCGGACAGATCACCTCGTTGGATGCAGTCCGCACCGCAGTCGAACCAATCGCCGCCAACTTGGCAGCCGGCAACGCCTCCCCCGAGCAGGCGGCCCGTCTTCACGAACTGGCCGTGAAACTAGTCGACTTAACCGAAGCCGGCCAGGGTAACTCCGACGAGTTCCTTGCAGCGGACAAGGAGTTTCACACCCTTTTGCTCCAAGCGTCGGGCAATGAAATGTTCGCCGCACTCGCCGAGCCAATCATGAACGTGCTTGAAGGCCGTACCCGCTACGGCATCATGCCGGACGAACCAGAACTAGAAACGATGCGCGTACACGTGGATTTGGCTGAAAGCGTGGCTAAGCGAGATCCCCAAGGCGCCGAAGACGCGTCCCGTCGCCTGCTGACCGGCGTCAGCGGTTTCATGGAGATCTAGCCACTGTTCGTTGGGGTTGGTACCCCTGCCGCTGGTTCTGCGCGTCACGTGCGTCGGTCGCTTCACGTGCGTCACGTGCGTCGGCCGCTTCACATGCGTCGGCCGCGGCGCCTGGATCGCCGAAACACGTTTGCAGCTACCTACACCCGGCTACCTGCAGCTTTTTCGCTTGGTAGCCGGGTGTAGGTAGCTGCAAACTCGTCCGGAGCATCGTGTCGTGCAGTTACACGCTAGAGCATGCAGGAGACGCAGCCCTCAACCTCCGTGCCTTCCAACGCCATCTGGCGCAGGCGAATGTAGTACAGGGTCTTAATACCCTTGCGCCATGCGTAGATCTGCGCGCGGTTGATGTCACGGGTGGTCACCGTGTCCTTGAAGAACAAGGTTAGCGACAGGCCCTGGTCCACGTACTTCGTGGCCGCGGCGTACGTGTCAATGATCTTTTCGTAACCAACCTCGTACGCGTCCTTGAAGTACTCCGCGTTCTCGTTGTCCATGTGCGGCGCCGGGTAGTAGACGCGGCCGATCTTGCCTTCCTTGCGGATCTCAATCTTGGACGCAATCGGGTGGATCGAAGACGTGGAGTTGTTGATGTAGGAGATCGAGCCAGTCGGCGGGATTGCCTGCAGGTAACGGTTGTAAATACCGTCACGTGCCACGTCCGCCTTCAGCTGCGCCCACTCCTGTGCCGTCGGAACGGCAATGTCGGATGCCTCGAACAGTGCCTTGACCTTGTCGGTCTTCGGCTGGAAGTCCTCCGGGTTGTAGCGGTCGAAGAACTCGCCCGTGGCGTACTCGGACTTCTCGAAATCCTTGAACGTCTCGCCCTTCTCTACCGCAATCTTGTGGGAGGCCCTAATGCACTCGTACATCACTGCCGCGAAGTACGCGTTGGTGAAGTCGAGGCCCTCCTCCGAGCCGTACTCGATGTGCTCACGGCCCAGGTAGCCATGCAGATTCATCTGGCCAAGGCCGATGGCATGGGAAGCGTCGTTGCCCTCACGCACGCTCGGCACCGAGTCAATGGAGGTGAAATCCGCCACCGCGGTCAAGCCACGAATCGCGGTTTCAACCGTGCGGGAGAAGTTATCCGAATCCATGGTCATCGCAATGTTCAGTGAGCCTAGGTTGCACGAAATGTCACTGCCGATCGTGTCGTAGGTCAGGTCATCGTTTAGCACCGACGCCGAGTTGACCTGCAGAATCTCCGAGCACAGGTTGGACATGTTGATGCGACCGGTCTTCACTGGGTTCGCCTTGTTCGCCGTGTCCTCGAACAGGATGTACGGGTAGCCAGACTCGAACTGGATCTCCGCAATGGTTTGGAAGAACTGGCGGGCCTTGATCTTGGACTTGCGGATGCGCGGGTCCTCCACCATTTCCTCGTACTTCTCCGTAATGGAGATATCTGCAAACGGTACGCCGTAGACACGCTCAACGTCGTACGGGGAGAACAAGTACATGTCATCGTTGCGCTTCGCCAGCTCAAACGTCACGTCCGGGATAACAACGCCGAGCGACAGCGTCTTAATGCGGATCTTCTCATCTGCGTTTTCACGCTTGGTGTCCAAGAAACGCATGATGTCCGGGTGGTGCGCGTTCAGGTACACCGCGCCTGCGCCCTGGCGAGCACCCAGCTGGTTAGCGTAGGAGAAGGAGTCCTCCAGAAGCTTCATTACCGGGATGACACCGGAAGACTGGTTCTCAATGTGCTTGATCGGTGCACCGGACTCACGGATATTAGAAAGCAGCAGCGCCACGCCGCCGCCGCGCTTAGACAGCTGTAGGGAGGAGTTGATGGCGCGGCCAATGGACTCCATGTTGTCCTCAATACGCAGCAGGAAGCAGGAGACCAGCTCACCGCGCTGCGCCTTACCGGCGTTCAGGAAGGTCGGGGTTGCCGGTTGGAAACGGCCGGTCATAATCTCGTCCACCAAGGCGGTGGCCAGTTCCTCATTGCCAGCGGCAAGGAACAGCGCGGTCATAGACACACGGTCCTCAAAACGCTCCAGGTAACGGCGCCCATCAAACGTCTTCAGCGTGTAGGACGTGTAGTACTTGTACGCACCCAGGAAGGACTTGAAGCGGAACTTGTAGGAGTACGCGCGCTTGAACGTGTCCTTGACAAACTCCCACTCGTACTGATCAATAACGTGCGGCTCGTAGTACTTGTTGTCCACCAAGTACTTCATCTTCTCTTCCAGATCATGGAAGTACACCGTGTTCTGGTTTACGTGCTGCAGGAAGAACTGGTTCGCCGCTTCGCGGTCCTTGTCAAACTGGATCTGCCCGTTCTCGTCGTAAAGATTGAGCAGCGCGTTCAACGCGTGGTAATCAAGCTGATCAGCCTGAGATGCCGGCTCTGGGACGCTCTTGCCAAGTGCGCCGGAGGTTTCAGTGGTGGAGGTGGACACGGGCGTTGCCTTCCTTATTTAAATGAGTACGTGACTACTACGCGTGGGCGACGCGCTTCGCATATTTACGAGCATATTTTTCCCGCAAACGCGCGAGGCGCTCAGCATTTTCATCCTGCCTGCTTTCTTCAACAGGCGCATCTACTGGGCCAAGACCCAGACGCTCAGCGTGTTTCACCAGCTGGCTTCGCACGCGAGTGACATCTTCAGGCGCCCCCATCAACTCAAAGCGATAGAGAAACGGCACCTTACATTTAGCGGAAATAACCTCTCCGGCTCGGCAAAAATCCTTGCCAAAGTTCGAGTTTCCGCCAGCGATAACCCCTCGGATGAATGAGCGGTTGTGCTGGTTGTTCAAGAAGCGAATGACTTGCGGCGGAACCGGGCGTGAATTCTCATGTGTGAGGGAAACCCCTCCCCCGTAGGTGGGACACACAAGAATGTAGGGTTCGTTGACCACAAGCGGTTCATCATTGCGATGCAGTGGGATCCGTTTTGCCGGTAGACCCACCTTCTCCACAAACCGTTTGGTGTTTTCGGTTGTGGATGAGAAGTAGACAAGAAGCATGCCTCTTCCCTGGCCTCCCTTATGCCGCTGCTGCTGCGAGGCCGCGGATACGCTCCGGGCGGAAGCCGGACCAGTGGTCTCCATCCACCTCTACAACCGGAGCCTGCAGGTGACCAAGTGCCATCACGTAGTCACGGGCCTCATCATCCAGGGAGATGTCAACCAAGTTGTACTCCAACCCAGCCTTATCCAGGGCACGAGTGGTTGCGCGGCACTGCTGGCAAGCTGGCTTGGTGTAAACGGTGATAGACATTGGCCTTCTTCCTCTTTCCGTGCGGGTTTCCGCTGTCTTCGCGGACGTGTTCCGCAACTGGCTAGAAGGCCCTGCGACAGTGCCTTCCCCGATTCTTTTTATGTTTCGCCGATCCCCTCGGCGGCACACCAGAAACACTATACCTTGGGGGAAAATTAGGCAAACGCTACTACATGTAGTAGTTACACTCATGGTATTCGCAGGATGGGGCATGGAAATTACCTACATGTAGTCCTTGGCATGGTGTTTTTGCTTACATCGATGGGATTAATTTTCCCTAAGACTTTTTCGCGGACTGATAACGCTGCCAAAAACGACAAATCCCGCCGCGACAAACGTCAGCAGCGGGATAAAGTCGGGGCGCGTAGCGCTTAGCCCTGGCGGGCCTTGAAGCGCGGGTCCTTCTTGTTAATGACGTAGACCTTGCCGTGGCGGCGCACAACCTGGGCGCCCGGCTTGTTCTTCAGCGACCGAAGCGACTTGCGGACCTTCATCGGGCGCTCCTTTCTGCTCAGATTCCTGCAATTAGCGACGCTCGGCGTGTTGCCGGGTCGCACAACGTCGTTAAATGTTACACGCGCGAGCCCCCGAAGCAAAACCTCTCCGTTTCCTCTTCATTACGATGAGGCTCATGCAATCCGAAATTATCGCCGCATTAGGCGTTGCCCCCACCATCGACCCGGCCGCAGAAATCGACCGTCGCGTGCAATTTCTCGCCGACTATCTCGAGGTCACCGGCGCTAACGGCTTCGTCCTTGGCATCTCCGGGGGTCAGGATTCCACCCTTGCTGGCAGGCTTGCTCAGCTTGCGGTGCGCATGCGTATCGACGCCGGCGCCAACGCCACCTTCGTCGCCGTCCGTCTCCCCCACGGCATCCAAGCCGACGAGGATGACGCACAGCTGGCGCTGGATTTCATCCAGCCCGAAGAAACCGTGACTGTAAACATCAAGGATGCGACCACCGACATGTCCGATGCCGTTGCCAACGCGCTAGGCATTGAACAGCTGGGCGACTTTAACAAGGGCAACGTCAAGGCGCGGATGCGCATGATCGCCCAGTACGCAATTGCCGGCGAGCGCGGCCTGTTGGTCATTGGTAGCGACCACGCCGCAGAAAACGTCACCGGCTTCTTTACCAAGCATGGCGACGGTGCCGCCGACCTCATCCCACTTGCAGGCCTAACCAAACGCCAAGGCGCGGCGATGCTCAAGCACATGGGGGCAGATCCCCGCCTGTGGGAGAAGGTCCCCACCGCCGACCTGGAGGAAGACCGCCCCGCACTTCCGGACGAGGAAGCACTGGGCATTACCTACGCCCACATCGACGACTACCTGGAGGGCAAGCAGATCCCGGCGGCAGCACAGCAGCGCCTTGAGCACCTCTGGCGCATCGGCCAACACAAACGCCACCTTCCCCCAGGCCCGAACGACACCTGGTGGCGCTAACGCAGCTCTCCGTAGGGGTGAATCACCGTCGCACCCATGGACGCTGCAGCCAGCGCCTGTTTGCGATCCGCCGTAACAAACGGACAGGTCACCCCCAATGACTGCAACCTCGCCCAGGTCCCCACATGCAGAGAATCCAATGTTTTAACCTCACCACTAATAGCAACAGCTGCTGCGATAACCGCATCATCCACGTTGACAAGCGAGACCCTGGATTCCAATTCACGGACATATCCCAAGCCGTAATTCATTCGATGTGCAAAACGGGCAAGTTCCACACGCAGGATGGCCGAACTCACCATTGCACGTCCACGCAGCGTAGTCAGTGCCCACCGGCTATGCGCCTCCTCACCCGTCATCGCAACGAGCACGGAAGTATCCACATATACGAGAGCTTCCGTCTTACCCATCGGATGCATCCCGCAGATTCACCATTACTCGCTCCAGACGTTCCTCACCGCGCTCATCTTCGAGCCATTCCTCCAGAGAAAACTCAAACTGTCTGGGCTTCCAGCCCTCTTCGAAGGGGCGACCCCTCTGAGCGAGGAGTCCGAGTTCTTCAAGTCGGTCCAAACCTGCCTTCTGACTCACCGGGTGTATTTCCGCGATCGGCACTCCCCTATCTGTCACAGTCAACGTCGATCCCTCCTTCATCACACGGTCAATCACCGCACGCGTTTTCTGGTTCAGCTCCCGCATGGAGACGGTCGTGGTGCCTGCCCGTTCAGTCAGCAGCTCCTGCAGACGAACCTCAATTCCCATGCGACACCTCCCTTATGTAATACATGTATTACATTGCAGGGTAGCTGCCGTTCAGACCTCAGTCAACCCCCTAACCAACCACGCGTAGGGTCTCTTCCGCCACCCGTACCAGCGTAGATCCGTAAGACGGCCCGTGCGTCCACGCGTGTACCGCAAGTGGGTGCAGTTGGTGCACGGCTATGCGACGCCGCCAGTCACACCCAAGCTCTCCGCCTGCGGCGAGGTAGCCGTCCACGATGGCGTCGAAAAGCGGGGCTCCAAAGAGCTCCAACATGGCGATGTCTGTCAGCGGATGCCCGCCGTGCGCCGCCAGATCAATAAAGCGCGGCCCGGTTGAGGACCACAGCAGGTTGCCCGACCACAGATCACCGTGGATGCGCGCAAGGGGCGCGTCCTCATCCTCTGCAAGCAGCGCGTCGCACGCCTGCCGCACAACGTCCAAACCACTCGACGGGAGGTGCCCCACCCGGTGTGCGTGCTCCGCAAACGGCAGCACGCGCTGCTCCACATAGAACTTCGCCCACCGCGTCGTGGGCACACACGACTGCTCACGGGTGCCAATGAAGTTCGGCCCGTCCCAGCCATCTGCCGGCGCACCGAATGCGGCTGCACCCATGACGTGAATCGCTGCAAGTTCTCGGCCAGCGGCCCGGGCTGCTTCCACTGTTGGGCGGGCGGAATCGACTTTTTCGATGATGAGGGTGTTCGCGGCGTCGTTAAGCAGAAGCACCCTGACCACCGCTTGGGAGCCCTCCCGCAACCAGCGAAGATACGCCGCCTCAGCCGCCGCAGCCCCGGGTGCGCTGCCATGCTTGATAAACGTGTCAGACATTGATCCCCTCCAAAGCCAGTAGGAAACGTTTCGCGCGTTCACCGCCGCGGTAGCCGCCGAGGGAACCATCAGCGCGCAGCACCCGGTGGCACGGGATGAACAGCGGCAGCGGGTTCGTCGCGCACGCACTGCCGGCGGCGCGCACCGCCTTCGGGCTACCTGCGGCGTGGGCAAGCTCCGCATAGGTCACCGTCTCCCCGTAGGGCACCTGTGACAACGTGTGCAGCGCCCGCGCACGAAACGGCGTGAGACCGTCCAGGTCCAGCGGCACGGTGAACTCACGGCGCGTGCCTGCGAAGTACTCCTCAAGCTGGTGGGCTGCGGCAGTGCGGGCCTCCTGCGCGTGCACAGGGTGCTCAAACGCATCGCCAGGCAGCAATACCTTGATTACACCCCGCGCGGATTCCACCAGGCCAAGACGGCCGATTGGCGTATCCATCTCATACAGCCGCAACTCATACATGCGACCCAAGGTACTGGCCCGGAGGAGGCCAAAGCGACCACTGGAGCATTTTCACTAGCAGACATTGAAAAACGCCCTCCGTTCCCCCAGGTCACATGTCGCTACATTCGGCCATTTTTGCGTTATCTGCTAGTGGGTTTTGCAGCGTCAGCCTGCGCGGCAAACATTCGTACCCACGGACCTCCACGGTTCGCCATACCTATTTCTCCCTACATACGAAAACTCACCAGCAGGTGGGCATGAAAGATGCCCACCACGGAACCGTGATGGGCAAAAGACATCGAGGCGATTAAAACAAGTCAAAGTCCAGCTTTTGCCCTTCAGGTGGGGACAGTCATATTTTATTGACTCCTCCCATTCCTCTACCCAAATCCGTTTTGCCTCTCGATCCGGAATGCGCCCTTCTTCTGACGCTTTAATGCAATCCCTGAGTAAGACTTCATCGCGCACAGGACTGAAAGGGTGACGGACCGAGACTTGCAGGTCTTTCATGAGCTTTTCTTCAGCTTCAAAGTAGTTCACTTTGGTCGTCCTCCTCGCGTCGACTACTTCTTTCTGAAGTAGCCAATCATTTCCGATTCTTTCCATGTAATCAGGATCTCGGAGCAAAGATGGACACAAATCGTTCAGCCATGAAAGAAGCTGTTCGTCCGGCTGGTCCGAGGGTGGACGCCTAAAGGTCGGATAGCAAACATCGGATAACGCCCTTTTGGGGTCCGTTTCGGCCCTATCCGACCTTTGCTATCCGATGTTTGTCCCTTAGTACGACACGCCGCAAATCCACACGAAATGTCCCTTAACCCGAAAGGTCCCTTAACCCTTAACCCCCGAATCCACCAAGCAAAAGAGCAAACAAAAACCGCCCCACCCAACCAGGTGAGACGGTTTCATCTTGTGGAGCTAACGGGATTCGAACCCGTGACCCCCACACTGCCAGTGTGGTGCGCTACCAACTGCGCCATAGCCCCGTTCAAACGGAATTGTCCTGCCGCTTCCCAGCGCTTACGCCCAAGAACCAGCGGAACAACTCCGATTAATATAGCAGCGTCCCTAACAGCAACAAAATCGCTACTCAGAACGCCGTTAAATACGACATCTGTGCCGGTTACTTGGACTCGGTCAGGACCTCAACCCAGGTCTTGCCCTCGTCGGAAACGCCGTCGACGTCCTGGCCCTCAAACCTGACGCGTGGCGTATAGGGATCCTCACCAGTGTCAGTCCGCTGCACATTCAGGTTGTCCATGCCCATCTTCTGTGCGGCTTCAACAAACGTGCTTTCACGAATGTCAGCCACTGCTTCCTCGGAAGCACCGTAGTCCTTCGCCAGGTCAGCCAGCTTGTCCGGGTTGGACTTGCTGATCATCTGCGCCTGGTTCAAGAACAGGTAATCACGCAGGGTAAAAGCGGTATCCAGCTCACCGTGGCTGATCAATGCGAGTACTGCCGCAAGCGAGTTGGTGGAATGGCTCACTGCGCCGCGGTCCAGGAACACCATGGGGCGAAGTTCGACGTTGATGGAGCCGTCGCGAAGCGCCTGCAGCATTTCCGCATCGGTTTCCTCATGCAGCTCAGCACAGAATCCACAGGAGAAGTCTTCATACAGCTGGCCAGTTGGCGCGTCAGGGTTTGCACCCTTGAGGTGAATAAGATCTTCACCATCGGCCCACTCGACGGTGATGCCGGTCATATCGGCCATCTGTGCTTCGCGCATTTCTTCGCGCGCCTTGTTGCCGTTAAAAATGATCAGGCCAAACACCAGCGCCGCAATTGCAATGACGGCTACTACGGCCCAGATGAAGGCAGAGCCGCCTTTGCTGTTGGGGTTCTGCACTTTCCGCGTGGTCACGGTTCAGTTCTCCTCATGAGTCAAAAATCTGGTCGCCGCAAATTCTACGGGTAAATCGCCAACTTCTTAAATGGGCGGTAGATCATAAGCGACGTTGCAATCATGAATCCAATGTCTCGTGCGATGGCCCACAGAACGTCCTCGGGCTGCGGCCGGCGCTCGCCGGGCGTAAAACAGCCGCAATCAATCACCATGCCGCGCGCATGCACAGTCCACAGGCCAATCACAAACATGACTAGCACCGCCATGGAAACCCACCCGGCCGCACGGATCTTGATACCCAGCAGCAGGAACAGGCCACCGGCAAGCTCAAGCGGCCCAATGACGTAGGCCAGTAGGTTGGACCAGTAGGGGGTGAAGATCTCGTAGGCTTCAATCGATTGGGTCACCTGCATGTGGTGTCCCAGCTTGGTCGCTCCTGCCACAATCCACATCGCCGCCAAGCCAAACCTGGCCAGTGCTGCCAGAACATCAAGGGCTTTTTGCTTATCGACGCCTACGCTCACCCCCAAAACCCTACTTCCCCAACACCTCCGAAACAATTGCAACCGCCTCGTCCTGCACCCGCTTCAAGTGCTCCTGCCCGTGGAAGGATTCGGCGTAGATCTTGTACTTGTCCTCAGTGCCGGAGGGGCGTGCCGCAAACCATGCGTTTTCGGTGGTCACCTTCAGCCCGCCGATGGCGGCGTTGTTGCCCGGCGCGTTGGTCAGCTTCGCCGTAATCGGCTCGCCTGCCAGCTCCGTTGCCGGAACCTGCTCGGGTGACAGGGCCTTGAGGGTGGCTTTTTGTTCGCGGTTGGCAGGGGCGTCGATACGCGCGTAGGCAGGCGCCCCGAACTGGGCTTCCAGCTCGCGGTAGCGCACCGACGGGGTCTTGCCGGTCACCGCCGTGATTTCAGAGGCCAACAAGTCCAGGATGATGCCGTCCTTATCGGTGGACCACACCGTGCCGTTCTTACGCAAGAAGGAGGCACCTGCGGATTCTTCGCCGCCGAAGCCGACGCTGCCGTCGATAAGACCAGGCACAAACCACTTAAACCCAACCGGTACCTCAACCAGGGTGCGGCCAAGCGATGCCACAACCCGGTCGATCATGGAGGACGACACCAGCGTCTTACCCACCGCCGTGTCCTGCGCCCAGCCGGCGCGGTGGCTAAACAGATACTCAATGGCCACAGCCAGGTAGTGGTTCGGGTTCATCAGGCCCGCGTCCGGGGTGACAATGCCGTGGCGGTCCGCATCCGCGTCATTGCCCGTAGCAATATCGAACTTTTCGCGGTTGTGAACCAAGGACGCCATGGAGTTCGGGCTGGAGCAGTCCATGCGGATCTGGCCATCCGTATCCAAAGTCATAAACCGCCAGGTGGCGTCCACGTTCGGGTTCACTACCTCAAGGTTAAGCCCGTAAGCTTCTGCGATAGCGCCCCAGTAGTCCACGCTGGCGCCACCCATCGGGTCCGCGCCGATGTGCAGGCCGGATTCCCGGATTGCGGCCATATCCACCACGTTGTCTAGGTCCGCAACGTAGTTACCCATAAAGTCAAAACGCTGCGCGCGTTCATCCAACACCCCGCTGACCGGGACGCGCTTCACGCCCTCCAGCCCGCGGCCCAGGTACTCATTGGCGCGCGCGGCGATCCAGTCAGTCGCATCAGTGCCCGCGGGACCACCGCTTGGCGGGTTGTACTTGAAGCCGCCGTCGCGCGGCGGGTTGTGGGACGGGGTGATCACAATGCCGTCGGCACGCTTCGGGTCCGTGCCCGTCACCCCGCCGGCAAGCGCAGCATTGTGCGACAGGATCGCGTGCGAGACGGCGGGGGTTGGGGTGTAGCGCCCCGCAGCGTCCACAAACACCGGCACCGCATTGGCAATGAGCACCTCAAGTGCGGACACCATCGCCGGCTCCGACAGCGCGTGCGTATCGCGGCCAATGTAGACCGGCCCACCGATGTTTTCCTGCCTGCGGTAATCCACAATCGCCTGCGTGGTGGCCAAAATATGCGCCTCATTAAACGCATTGTCCAGGCTGGAGCCACGGTGACCGGAGGTACCAAACGCCACCTGCTGGCCCACATCCTGCGGATCAATCTCACGCGTGTAGTAAGCGGTGACCAGCTCTGCAATATCAATCAAGTCTTCGGGCAGTGCGATCTGACCGGCGCGTTCATGGGCCATAGTGTGTACTCCTTTTCATGCATCAAGGGTGTGCAACTTCCATCTTGACGCGTTAGCGGAGTTTCTGCCAGAGATCCTGGCTCGGGAACTAGCATTGCCGGTTATGCAGACCGATCAACTTTCCACTGGGATTCTTGTGGGCCTTGGCGCAGCACTCGGCGCGAGCCTACGCCATATGGTCACTCTCTACGCAGGCGGCGGCGATACAAGCGCGATCATTGCCATGCTTGTGGTCAACATGCTCGGCTGTGCGGCCATGGGTTATTTCAAGCCGGGCCTATTTTGGGGCACGGGGTTCTTGGGCGGGTTCACCAGCTACTCCATCGTGGCAGCCACCGCGCTGGAGTTCACCATGCTCGGCGCGTTGATCTACATGCTGATCACGTTCACCGCGTGCATTGCCTCCTGGCTGGCCGGAGATGCTCTGAGGGGGCGTCATGCTTAGCAACCTGATCAGTCCAGCGCTATTTTCGTTACTTCTCACCCTGGCCACCGTCGCCGTCGGCGCGTTCTTCGGCGGTATCGCCCGCTGGGCGTTGTCGCACATCCCGCACCCACGCGCCGGAACTTTCACGGCAAACATTGCCGCCTGTGCTGTGCTGGGCTTTTCCATGGCGCTGCCCGTAGCCTGGCAGATTGGGCTGGGCGCGGGTTTTGCCGGGGCGATGTCCACCTGGTCCACGCTGGCTAAGGAGCTGGGCACGTTATATAAGCAGCGTCAGTGGGGCGAGTTTGCCAAGTACGCTGCAGCTACCGCGGCCGTGGGCATCGTCGCCTTTGGCATGGGCATGATGTGGGGCCGCCGCGGCTTCGGCGCTTAACCAGCGCCCAACCAGCGTCTAGTCAGAACTAGTCAGCAATAGCGTCAAGCGGCGGCGTCTTCGCCGCACGCGTCGCCGGCCACAGTGCCGCCAAAATACCCACAACAATGCTGCCGGCCAGCATGGTCCACACCATATCCCACGGGACAACGATGTGCTCAAGGCCTTGATCTGCAAGGACTGTCAGGAACGTCCACCCGAGCCCCAAGCCCAGACCCACACCAAGGACTGCGCCGAAGAACGCCATCTGCACCGATTCCAGGATGATCATGGTGCGCACCTGGCGGCGGTGCGTGCCCACGGCACGCAGCATGCCAATTTCTTGCCTGCGCTCAATCACCGACAGCGTCAACGTGTTCACAATGCCCAGCACCGCAATCACCACTGCCAAAGACAGCAGGGCGTAAAGGATGAACAGCATCTGATCAATGAGGTCCAGCACTTCGCCGGAGAGGTCGTCCTTGGACTGCACCTGGACCACAATGTCGTGCTTGACCTCGGCCTCAAGGTTGGCGCGGAGCTGCTCGGTGCTTACGCTGCCGTCGCCTTTCACGCCCATCATCATGATGCTGCCGCTGCCGGGTGCCACCTGCTGAGCAAGATCCGCACTGGCAACCGCGGCAAGGAAGATCGATGACTCATCAAAGATGCCGCTCACGGTCGCCTCCACCACGTTGGTGGAAATCCCAGGTGCTGCCACGATCACCGTGTCTCCTACTTCCCAGCCGCGCTCTTGCGCCCAGGCAAGCGGCGCGATCACGGTATTGCCCTCTAGCTTGGAGGAGCCCGCTACCACGTTCATACTGGTCAAATCACCAGGGTCACCGTAGAGCACGGAGGTCGTGCCGAATTGGCCAACCTGGTTGGCGTATTTGCCGTCCAGTGTCAGCGGCACCTCGGTGTAGGCGGCAACGGCACCCACACCTTCAACCTCCGGGATACGCTCCATCAGGTCATTCGGGATGGGGAACGCACCAAGCATCGGGCCGGCCAGCACGTAGTCGGCGCTGACCTCGTTTTCCGCAACGGTATCCACCGACTGCTTCATGGATGCGCCCAACATGCCAATCATGGTCACCAGCGCAATGCCCAGCATCAGAGCAAACGCCGTTGCAGACGTACGCCGCGGATTGCGGCGTGTGTTTGTAGACGCCAACTTCCCTGCCGTACCAAACGGCGCCCCAATCACACGCCCCAGCGGCGGCACAATCGGCAAGCTCATCGCCGGGCCGGCCAAAAACACGCCCGCGATGACTGCCACGGCTGCGATACCGACGAGTTTGGCGCGGTTGGCGGTTGTGGCGTCGGCAAGCATCAGCGCGACAACGCCCGCCGCAATACCTGCAACAATCATGAGTGTGCCCCACACCGTGCGCGTGGTCAGCGGCTGGGGTGCGGCGGATTCGCTGGCGCGCATCGCGGCGACCGGCTCTACACGACCCGCCTGCACCGCCGGCGCCCACGCGGAAATCATGGTGACAATCACGCCCACCACAATCGGCACCGCCACCGCCTGCGTGGACAGACCAATCCCTCCTGCTGGCAGCGCCATGCCGTAGCGCTCCATACCGAAACGGATCGCCGCCACCAGGCCCGCGCCGGCCGCCACGCCAAGTGCCGAGCCAAGCAGGCCAACCAACAGCGCCTCCACAGCAACAGAGCGGGTCACCTGGCTTTTCGACGCCCCAAGCGCCCTCAACAGCGCAAACTCCTTCGTTCGCTGCGCCACAATCATGGAGAACGTATTGGCAATCAAAAACGTGCCAACCAGCAGCCCCACAAGCCCAAACGCAATCAGGAAGTAGGAGACAAACGACAGTGCCTCGCGCACCTGCTCGCTCGCCTTCTCCGCCGCCGCCTCACCGGTGCTCACTTCAAGATCCGGGTGTGCTTGCGCAATCGTGTCACGAAGCGCCTCGGCGTCTACCGACTCATCTGCGGCCAGCTTCAGCGTGGGCACGTACCCCTCGGTGACATACAAGTCCAGGTAGTCAGCTTCAGGGATCAGGAAGCGTAACGACGTCCCCTGCGTCCTACCATCCTCATACAGCCCAACCACACGCACCGTGTTGCGCCCGTTGTTGTCCACCACGATGATCTCTTCACCCACCGCGACACCGTAGTGCTGCGCACCGTTGGCGTTAAGCACGGCTTCGGCGGGGGTGGCGTGGGGGTTGGGCACGTGGCCGTCGATAAGCGAAAAGCCCTCTCCCACTGCCTGGTCGGGACCGTAATGCACCCCGACCAGCGCCATGCCCTGGCGGGTCTGGATGGCCTCCTCATCATCGCGAGCGGCAACCACCACCGTCGTATCCGCGGCATTGGCACGCGCGACTCCGGCAGTATTTCGGATCGCATCCGCCTCCTCCGCGGGAATCGCACCCTTGCCCTCAGCAGGCTCGACCACAACATCAGAGCCCTCGTAGGCGGTGTTGACCGCCGAGTCGAAAGTACGCTCCAACATGTTGGTAAACATCATGGAACCAGAGATAAACGCCGTGCCCAGCACCACCGCCAGGACCGTTAACGCAAGCCGAAGCTTATGCGCGCCAATGTTGCGCAGCGACACCTTCGCCAACGCCGAACGCGAACCCGCCATCAGCCCTCAATCCCAGCCATGATCTGCAAAATCCCATCCATCGTTGGATCCTGCAGCTCTTGAACAATCTGGCCATCACGCAGAAACACCACACGGTCCGCATAAGACGCCGCTTTCGCGTCATGCGTGACAATGACCACCGTCTGGCCATCATGATCCACCGCATGCCTCAGAATGCTCAGCACCTCTTTACCCGAGTTGGAGTCCAGGTTGCCGGTCGGCTCATCACCAAAGATGATCTCCGGCTTACTCACCAGGGCACGTGCACATGCCACGCGCTGCTGCTGGCCGCCGGAGAGCTCACTCGGGCGGTGACTCAGCCTGTTTGTCAGGCCCAGACGCTGCGTAATTTCATCAAACCAAGCCTTATCAACCTTCCTGCCGGCAATATCCGTTGGCAGCGTGATGTTCTCCGCGGCAGTGAGCGTTGGCACAAGGTTGAAGGACTGGAAGATGAAGCCCAAGCGGTCACGCCTGAGTTCGGTGATTTGCTTATCGCTTAACGACGCCAACGCCGTCCCCCCAATCCACACCTCCCCCGAAGTAAACGCATCCAACCCAGCCATCGTGTGCATGAGCGTGGATTTGCCGGAGCCCGACGGCCCCATGATCGCCGTAAAGGCCCCGCGCTCAAACTCAACATTGACGTGATCCAGGGCAGCAATAGTTGTATCTCCCTGGCCGTATGTCTTCACCAGGTCAACAGCGCGTGCAGCAGCTTCCATGGCTGCAACGCTACCGTGCTGCTTGTGCGGGCAAAAACCGGAGCGGTTTTCATTGCACTGGTTCATCCTGTTGGTTTCTTCTCGTGTTGCTTTCGTCTTGCTTGCAATCCCTCTTCGCCGGTGGTTTTCTGCGGCTGCTAGTCGATATCTGCTAGTCGATAATGGTTTTTCGGTGTTGTGTGTCTACTTTCGACCTGGGGTTTTGCAGGGGTGTGTTGCGTATCGTCTAGCAGGATCCCTGTTCCCACCCACCTGGACCGTTTCGTTCCGGCTGCTACTAGCACACAACGTGAAACCACTCGTGTGTAGAGACATTCCACCTGCAGGTTTGCAGGCGTGGTTTCGTTGTCTGCTAGTGACAGCCGACCAGGTATAGGGACCAAGTGCAGGCATGACGAAAAGCAGCCCGTCTGCCACGTGTATGTGGCAGGCGGGCTGCTTGATCATGTTTTGAAGTTGTTGGGTCGGCGGTAACCTACTCTCCCACACCCTCCCGAGTGCAGTA